>JACQXN010000024.1 GCA_016208745.1 Candidatus Portnoyibacteriota bacterium
CTCGGTGTTAAAAGGATTAAAATTAACCGTTCGGAGCTTAATCGGTTTTAGCCAGGCAATAGTGACAAGCGGAGGAGTGGATTTAAAAGAAATTAGTTCCAAAGCCATGCAGTCAAAAATAATTAAAAATCTATTTTTTGCCGGAGAAATAATTGATTTAGATGGCCCAACGGGCGGCTATAATCTTCAAATTTGCTGGAGCACCGGTTTTATCGCCGGAACGAATGCGGGCGGAAAGATGAATTATTAATATATTAAGTATGTTTATTGATGATATAACAATTAAATTAAAAGCTGGCCGAGGCGGCGACGGCAAGGTAGCGTTCAATAATGGAAAGATGGCTCTGGGCCCGACCGGCGCAAGCGGCGGCAACGGCGGGAGCATCTATCTTGAAGGAGTGCTTGATTTTGGCGCGCTTATTCAGTTCCGCCATAAAAAAGAATTGGCGGCGGAAGACGGGAGAATAGGCAAAAACCAATTTAATGATGGGCGGGATGGCGACGATTTGATTTTAAATGTGCCGATTGGCACTGTTGTACATAATCTTTCAGATGGAAAGGAATTTGAAATTATTTCTATCGGGCAGCGCCTGCTAGTCGCCAAGGGCGGTCGAGGCGGAAAGGGCAATTTTAAATTTCGTTCCCCGATTAATACCAGTCCGATGGAATTTCAGGAAGGTTTGCCCGGGGAAAAATGCGAAATAAGACTGGAACTTAAATTAATCGCAGACGTTGGTTTTATCGGATTGCCAAATGTCGGCAAATCGAGCCTGCTCAATAGATTGACTAACGCCAAAAGCAAAGTTGCCAATTATTCTTTTACAACTCTTGATCCGAATCTTGGCGTTTATTACGAATTGATTTTAGCCGATATCCCGGGATTAATTGAAGGATCTTGGCATGGCAAGGGGCTTGGCATTAAATTTTTGCGCCATATTGAGCGCACAAAAACACTTTTTCATTTTATTTCCGCAGAATCGCCCGACCCGGCAAACGATTATCAGATTATTAGAAATGAGCTAGGTTTATATAATAAAGAATTGTTAGACAAACCAGAGTATGTTTTTTTAAGCAAGGCAGACATGTTAGATAAAAACGAAATCAATAAAAAGCTGGACAGATTAAAAACAATTAATAAAGAGGTGATTCCGATTTCCGTAATAGACGACGAAAGCATCGCGAGCGTGGAAAAAATATTACGTAAAATTATTAAGTTAAAATATTAGTTTTGGGTTTTTTATGAAATAAGTTTTAATTCTCGTCTACCTGCAGAGCTAATCTTAGCTTTTCAGGCAGGCGTGCGAATAGGTAAATTAGAAAAAATGAAAAAAATATTTGAAAGAATCTATTTAGATAAAGTTTGGTATAAAGGATCAGGATCTGGCTCTTTGCCTTCAAATACTAAAAAATACCGGAGTTTTCTACGGGACTACATAAAAAAGAACAATATTGAAAAAGTTATTGACATTGGATGCGGGGATTGGGGATTTTCAAGATTAATGGACTGGTCGGGCATGCAATATCTTGGAATTGATGTTGTTGGTTTTATTATTGATGAAAACAAAAAGCGCTGGGAATCAGACAATGTAAAATTTAGATGCGCTGATGTTAGAAAAATTAAATTGCCCAAGGCAGATCTCATTATTATCAAAGACGTACTTCAGCATTGGACCAGTAAGGAAATACTACGTTTCGTTAAAAAAATAAAAAGATTTCCGCACATTTTGATAACAAATAGTTTCAAGGGAGCTTCTCAGGCCATGATTAATCAAGACATAAAAAATGGGGAGGCTCGGCCGCTTGATTTAAGCGCTCCTCCGTTTAACCTAAAAATTAAAGAGCTTTTAAAATACCGATCGTGGCGGCCGGCGAGAAAAATCTGGGAGACGAAAAAGATTGTAAGATTAGACATTATTCGACAAGCTTAATTTTCTCAATTTGACACAAATCGCAATTAGCATTATTATTTAAGTAATTAGAGTCGCTCCAATTGCGGCAAAATATAAGGGCGGCTTTTTATTTTTATGGAGATTCGAAACATTGCTATTATTGCCCACGTTGATCACGGCAAAACGCGGCTGACTGATGCGCTTATGCAGCAGACAGGAGTAGCCGAGGAAGGCGTCAGCATGGATTCAAATCAGCTTGAGCAGGAGCGGGGAATTACGATTTATTCCAAAAATACCGCCGTGCTTTACAAAGGCACAAAAATAAATATCGTGGATACGCCGGGCCACGCTGATTTTGGTTCTGAAGTTGAGCGCGTTTTGCGCTCGGTTGATTCGGTTCTTTTGCTGGTTGACGCGCAGGAAGGCCCGATGCCCCAGACCAAATTTGTTTTGAAAAAATCTCTGGAGCTGGGACTGAAACCCATTGTCGTCATTAATAAAATTGACAAGCCGGCTGCCCGGCCCGAATGGACGCACGAAATGGTGCTTGAATTATTTATGGATCTTGGCGCTTCAAGCGAGCAGCTGGATTTTACAACTGTTTATGCGATTGCCAAACAGGGAATTGCCAAAATGAATCTGGCGGATGAATCTAATAATTTAGTTCCTTTGTTGGACGTTATTTTAAAAGAAGTCCCTGTGGCGTCAAATCAGGAAAAAATAAACAGGCCCTTAGCTGTTCAGCCGTTTAATCTTGCTTACGATAACTTTTTAGGGAGACTAGCTATTTGCCGGATTTATGAAGGCGAGATTAAAACCGGCCAGAATGTTTTTATAAAAACTCCTGATAACCAAACTAAAAATGGCCGCGTAACAAAACTTTTTACTTTTCGTGGATTAAAACGCGAGGAAGTGGATCGGGCTTCTGCCGGCGACATTGTTATGATTGCCGGTTTGCCAGATATCTATATTGGTCAAACTATTTGTGTCAATGCCGACCAAAAAGCTTTGCCGGCGATTAATATTGATGAGCCGACAATTTCTTTAAATTTTTTGGTTAATAATTCGCCGTTTGCAGGCAAAGAAGGAAAATTCGTAACCAGCCGTCAGATAAGGGAGAGGCTCCAAAGAGAGCTGGAAGTTAATGTCGGTTTGAAAATAGATTTTTCTTCGGGCGATTATTTTAAGGTTTATGGCCGCGGCGAGCTGCATATTGCGATTCTTTTGGAAAATATGAGACGCGAAGGATACGAACTTCAAGTTTCTCAGCCGCGCGTTATCATAAAGGAAGTCCCTTCGACAAGCTCAGGACAAGCTGGACAGAAGCTTGAGCCATTTGAGGAGGCGACGGTTGATGTTTCAGATAATTTGGCCGGCGCTGTTATTTCTAAGCTTTCCAGGCGGCGCGGCGTTATTTTAAAAATGGGGCCGGAACACGGACACACAAGAATTATTTTTGAAATTCCAACGCGAGGCCTGCTTGGTTATCGGGGCGAGTTTGTGATTGACACGCGGGGGGAGGGAATTCTTTGCAGCCGCGTTATTGGTTTCAAGCCCTATGTCGGTGAAGTTGAAAGGCATAATTTGGGTTCTATGGCATCAATGGTGACCGGAAAAGCCTTGGGCTATTCGTTATATAATCTTCAGGAAAGAGGCGCGCTTTATATTGGTGCGAGCACCGAAGTTTATGAGGGCATGGTAATTGGTAATGTCTCCAAGGGAGATGATATTGATGTGAATCCGACTAAGGGTAAGCAATTAACCAATATGCGTTCAAAGAGTTCCGATGAGGCGATTATGCTGACGCCGCCGCTGGAGTTGACCTTGGAAAGAGGGCTTGAGATAATGCAGGATGACGAATATCTGGAAGTGACGCCAAAAAGCATCCGTCTGCGAAAGCAATTTTTAACCAAGCTTGACCGGACAAGAGCGAAGAGATAATCTATTCGGATCACGAAAACCAGTTAAAAAATCCCTTTTGTCATCCCGTTGAAAAACGGGATCCAGACGTCCCCTATGCGAAATTGACAGAATAATCCAAACAAGTTATTCTATTTCCAGTTCTTAAAAAATAAAAAGGAGGATTAACAGAATGTCTGTTGAGTTAAGAATCACAAAACACGCAATAACTGGCGTAAATATCGTTGAAGTTTTGGTTGATGGTAATGTGGCCGGCATCATTTATCCGAACGGACAAAAAGCCATAAAAATTATAAGTGCTCATATTAAAGATACGGAGGTAGAAGACAAATTTTTTGGAACACTGATCGAAGATAAAGGTGAGAAGGAATGGCCGCCAATTCCAGCCGTCCGGATTAGCTTTGAGCCCAGCCCGTATACGATTATAGGGCGGAAGATTATAAAACTCTAAAAAAGAGTCTTTATCAAAAACAAAAGGGGAGGAGGTCGTATGACGATAGCATTGGATATAGCGACTATCATGTATGCTCTTGCTCAACTCGATGATGAGTTGGGAGCGGTTACCTGGAATTCTAGTAATCCACAGCAAGAAGAATTTTTCAAATGGCTTTCGCAATATCGCGATTGCCTAAAAGACATCAAGGGACTGGAGGCATTAGCTTCTCATTTTTATAAGAAGCTTAACGAATTTTTGTCAGAACGCAAATTCAACCCTTCGGTCAAGCCATTTGATCCAACCTTGGGCATAGGAGTCGTGTCTGTTTTGGATAAACTGGTTAAATGGTTAAACGGACCAGGCCTGATTGTTGAGATTCCCACTGTTCTTGGAAAAAAGCCGGGCTTTGAATTGCCGCCAAGCGGCGTGAAGATTTACAAAGTTGATGCCTATTCCGATATGCATCTTCTTGAGTTGCTGACGAAGTCAGAGGATACCTTATGGATTTTTGCGCATGATACAACCAGTTCGTCCGAAGATGGTTTTATAAGATCTGATCTCGATTTGGCAAGGTTGTCAATGGTTGTGATGGATTCTCCTCGTCGGAATTTGACGCGTCAATTTGCCGGCGCCAAAGTGCCAATGATTGACTTTGATGTTGAGGCGGACTTGAGTTGGATAATTGGTGCGGATACGGTAGCTAAGAAGGAAGCTGGTATGGCAGATGAGTACTGGTTTATATCTCAAGCCAAGCAACAGTTCAAGATGAGAATGGACGAGAAGGGTGCGCGTGTGAAGGTTGCCACTGCGCTTGTGGGCCTGAGGAGTTTTAGTAGGGACCCCAAACCATTCGTCGTTGACCGGCCGTTCTATGGCTGGTGGACGCAAAAGGGAATCCCGCTTCCAATGGCCGCTTTTTATGCTGATTGGGATGCGATGAAAAAGCCGGCAGGGAGCTTGGAAGATCTATAATTATTGTACTTTTAAGCCGCGTGGCGAAGCTACGCGGTTTTTATATTTTACTTTGAATTACGAAACGCCGCCCTGCCTCTCCCCCTCAGTTGAGGGGGAGATTAAGAGGGGGTGGTGTTAAAGATAAAATCAGCACCCCTCCCTTCCCTCCCCTCATCTGAGGGGAGGAGGAAAATTAGTTTCGTAATTCAAAGTATTTTAACCAGAATTTCAACTGTGCTATTGACAAATTATTGCTTATTGTGTTATACTTTTATATTCTTTAAAAACCAAATAAAACCTTAAGAAAGGAAATAAAAATGAAAGGAAAGATATTCTGGTCGGTTATTTTTGTATTTTCGGTTCTTTTTCTTCTCTACGAGGAGAGAGGAAAGAGCGGGCCTGCGGTTTCTCCGCAGATAACTCAGGCTACCGACGAGGAGGATGCTCCAGTAGAAAAGCCACCGCCGAAAAAGAAATTTTTTCCGAGGCTTGAAGGGAAAGTTTTAAAAAGATTTATCTATCAAGTTCGCGAGGAGGACTGTATATATTCCATCGCTCGGAAATATAAAGTCCGGCCGGATCACATTGTGATATGGAATAATTTAGAATCCGACATCATTCAACCCGGCCAGAAATTGGTTATTAAAAAAATCAAATGGCCAACACAGAGAGGCGTGGCCAGTTGGTATGGTCCGGGTTTCCATGGCAAAGCCATGGCCAACAACAAGATTTATAATCAAAATAAAATCTTGGTGGCGCACAGAGATTTGCCGCTTGGCACCTGGGTTGAGGTGAAAAACGCCCTTACTGGCAATTATATCTGGGCCCCTGTTTTGGACCGCGGGCCTTATGTGGAAGGCCGGATCGTTGATCTCTCAAAAGGCGCGGCTAAACTTCTTGGCGTGATTGAGCCGGGATTAGTTCCGGTTGAGATCAGGCCGCTATCATAATTTAAAAAATAACCCCTCTGCTGCAATAATAGCGGCAGAGGTTTTTAATTTGCGGCAGTTATTTATATTTGCTATAATTATTTTCATGGAAAAGCTCCCAAAACATATCGCGATAATTCCTGATGGCAATCGGCGTTGGGCAAAAAAGAAAGGATTTTTGCCTTGGGTTGGCCATCGCTTTGGCGTAAAATCGCTTGAGCAGATACTCAAAGCGGCTGACGATTTAAATATTTCCTGCCTAACTATTTGGGGTGGCTCTTATGATAATTTAACCAAACGGCCGGAAAAAGAAACTAAATTTTTAAAAGAGATTTATCGTCTTCATTTTAAGCGACTTTTAAAAAATAAGAATATTTATAAAAAGAAAGTTAGGGTTGATGTTTTCGGCCGATGGCAAGAGGTCTTGTCTGAAAGAGTCAAAAAACCTATAATAGAAGCAATTGAGAAAACAAAATCTCACGACCAGCATTTTTTGAATTTTTTAATCGGATATAATGGGACAGACGAGATGATGGATAGTATAAAAAAAATTGCCAAAAGCGCGCGAAAAGAAGCTAATTTAGAAATAACGCCGGAATTAGTCAAGGCCAATTTATGGACAAAGAATTTGCCGCCGGTTGATTTGGTTATTCGCACCGGCGTTGAGGGCGATCCCCACAACTCAAATGGTTTTATGATGTGGGATACATCTGATTCTCAATTTTATTTTACTGAAACCTTATGGCCTGATTTCTCTCAAGAAGAATTTCAAGAGGCGATTGAGAGTTATGCAAAAAGAGAGCGGAGGTTGGGAGCATAGAAAATTTCTAATTTCTAATTGATCTAATTAACCTAATCAAGCCCAGGTCCTAATTTGTAAATTCCAAAATCCTCCCCAGCCCTCCTTTAAAAAGGAGGGGGGGTTCTCCCTTTATAAAGGGAGACTAGGAGGAATTTGGACATTAAATTAAAATCGGGTCTTTATTAGAATAATTAATTTTAAAAATTATGCCCGAAGAGACAGGTGAGCAAAAATGCGAATGCGGTATGCCTCTAAATAACGACACAAGATGTAGCTGTAATCCTGCTTTGTGTATTCACTGCTGTTCTTGCGATTCTGATTGCCAATGCGGTTGTCAGAAAAAGAGCAAGGAATAAGACGATCGTTGCCCCCTTTTTAAAGGGGGATTTGAATCTTCCTAAAATCCACCCTAACCCTTCTTTAAAAAGAAGGGGATACTTCTATGACAAACAGAGAATTAGTTGAAAGTTTGATTCGAGGCGGGTATCTTAAGTCGCCCCAGATTATTAAGGCTTTCAAAAAAATAGACCGGGCGGATTTTGTGCCAGAAGATTCAAGGCACGAGGCTTATATCAACGCGCCTTTGCCGATTGGCCAAGGCCAGACAATTTCCCAGCCCTTAACCGTTGCTTTTATGATGGAGCTTTTGGAGCCAGAAGCAGGAAATATAATTTTGGATATTGGTTCTGGCTCTGGCTGGCAGACAGCGATTTTAGCCGAAATTGTTGGCAAAAAAGGAAAAGTCTTTGGGATTGAGAGAATTCCAAAATTAACGGAAATTGGAAAAAATAATATAGAGAGATATAAATTTATTAGTTCTGGCCGGGTAGAAATTTTTGAAGGTGATGGAACGCTCGGCTTGCCGGACAAAGCGCCTTTTGATAGAATTATTGCGGCGGCTTCAGGCGAGAAAATTATTGAAGCCTGGAAAAAGCAATTAAAAATCAACGGGAGAGTTGTGGCGCCGATTGAAAATAGCATCTTTCTTTTGGTTAAAAAAGCGGAGAATGAGTTTGAAGAAAAGGAATATCCGGGCTTTGCTTTTGTTCCATTGATTTCTGACAAAGATAAAGAAATTCCTGAATGGCGGAAGCATTTTATGAAACCCAATGAATCCCGTTAGAAATCGCGGACGCCCAATCTCAATATAAAGCACATGAAAGGTCAAAAGATTATCAACAGCACAACAGAGCGCAGAATATTTCTTAATTCCGCGCCATATTTCTAGCGGGATGAAAACATTTAAAATTATTATTTTTATCGTTATTTTTTTTGTTCTAATTTCCGCCGCTATTGCCGGCTTTATTTTTTATGGATTATTTGAGTTTTATATGCCCGTTGCGGCGGGCGAGGGAGAGGCAAAAATGATTGAGGCTCAAAAAGGGCAGGGTGTTAAAGAAATCGCGGCCGAGCTTGAAGAACAAAAATTAATCAGAAGCGCCTTTTGGTTTGAAACATATGTTTGGCTTTCGGGAAAACAAAATAAGCTTCAGGCAGGCAAATATTCTATCAGCTCATCTATGAACATGGCGCAGATTATAGATTTAATATCCGGCGGCAAAGTTGCAGAGAATGATATCTGGGTGACGATTCCTGAGGGTTTTACTTTAAAGCAAATAAAAACGCGGCTAAGCGAGAGCGGCTTAAGCGTGGCTCAGGATATTGACAATAAGAATGCCGTTGATTTAAAATCCCAGTATCAATTTTTAGCTGACGCGCCTTCTGGGGCTAATCTGGAAGGCTTTCTTTTCCCCGATACTTATAAATTTGATAAGGACTCAAGCCAGAATGAAATTATTTTAAAGATGCTTGATAATTTTGATAGAAAGCTGACCGATAAAATGCGGGTTGATATTGCCTCGCAAGAAAAAAGCGTTTTTGAGATTATAATAATGGCTAGCATTTTAGAAAAAGAAGTCAGAGGCGAGGATAGAAAAATAGCTTCGGGAATTTTTTGGAAAAGAATCAGCGATAATTATTCGCTTGAATCTGACGCGACATTAAGCTATATTTTTGATGATAAGATTGATCGTCATACAATAGAGCAAACAAAAGTTGATTCGCCATATAATACCTATAAATACAAGGGTTTGCCAGCCGGGCCGATTAATAATCCCGGCATTGAAGCGATTGAAGCGGCAATTTATCCGCAGGAATCTGATTATTATTTCTTTTTGACCAAATCAGATACAGGCGAGGCGGTGTTTAGCAAGACTTTACAGGAACATAATCAGAATAAGGTGAAGTATCTAAAATAATTTTTTCTTAACCTACTTTTTGTGCCGACAAAAAGTAGGCAAAAAACTCTCGCCAAGCGTCAAAAATAAAGAAAATCAGGCTCGGCTCACGTAAAAGTTGCTATGCCCAACGCTTCGCGTTGACGACCACATCACGCATACTTTTACCTTCGCCTCGCCTCGATTTTCTAGTTATTTTTGCGCTATGGCGAAGCGAAAAATTAGAATACGTACTCCGATGTTCTTTAAGCCGAGGGAAGTTATTATACCAAAGTAAAGGGAGGATCTATGAAAAAAGGAAGTTTTACTAGTCGAGTTGTTAATGGGAAAGAAAAGAGAGTTAGGCCAGTGAATGTTACTATAAGGAAGCAAAAAAGATTTGGCCGAGAAGAAAAGGGTATTCCGCCAATATTGGCAGCTCGTCAAACGATCGTTGGCGCCGAACTTGATTTTCAGGAAACCATTAGGTAGTCGCCTCTGCATCTAGAAAATAGAATTTTCCAAGCGGGACTAAAATCCCGCTTTTTTATTTGACTGGATTTTTTATGGGGTATAGAATAGCCTATCAGGTCAAAATAACAAAAAAGCTCTTTTTATAGGGGGTAAAATATGGCAAAAAGTGAGAAGAAGAAAGAAAAGAAAGTATTGGTGCCTGTGCCAAAGGATTTAAACGAGGCAGGCGAGTTTATGCGGCGTATTTACAGCGCGCAAGCTCATATAGATTGGCTTAAAACTGATATGGGCGCCGAAAGATTAAAAATTGGGGCAGAAAAACTGAAAATGCGGCAGAATTTGATGAAAAACTTATTGAGCTAGAAGCTAAAGAAGCGGAGGCGACTGAGCCTTTTGAGAGAGAAATTGAGATAAACGTGGAAGGACTTTTCGTTTTTGCCGAAGCAAATAAGATGGAATTAACCAGAGAGGGAAAGACAAAGACCGTTAAACTTCCAAATGGAACATTGAGCTGGTATTCTCCGTCGCCATCAGTCTCCGTTGAAAATCCAGAAAAAGTCATTGCCGCTCTAGAGGCGCTGGGACTGGACAGGTTTGTTAGGATAAAAAAGGAAGTTGACAAAGAGGCGGTTAAGAAGGAGCCAGAGATTGCTGAGCAGATTCAAGGGCTAAGCATAAAGCCGAAAAAAGATGAATTTATTATTAGCCCGGCTAATCTTGGAATATCGTTTTCTGCCTCCGGCCGGAAAAAATTCAAGAGGGTCGCGGCATAAAAAATTGCCGTAAGATCTATTTGCCAAAAACAAATCCGCTCATTTGGGCGGATTTTTTGTATTCTGGACACGCCGGCTTTTGTATAGTAAAATATTATATTCGTGTCTATCGGCGCGATCCGTCCTTTAAAAATAAAAGATAGGCAAAAAGATTTTTATCATTATCGATAACACAGATAAAGCGAGGTGAAAAATGGTCGGGAAAATTTGGAGCAGAGAGAAAATAATTCAGATGATTCGGGATCTTTATAAAAAGGGTGAATTTCTTGATATGACCTCAGCCTCTCGCAAATATTCAACATTGTATTTGGCATCCAATAAATATTTCCGTATGGGATGGCAAAAAGTCGTGGAATTAGCGGGGATTGATATTCGGGATATTCGCAAACAGAAAGGATGGAGCAGGCCGAATATAATTGAGCAGCTTCGCATTCTATATCAACAAGGAAAATCTTTGCGATCTTATCATAATGTGCGTTTGGCTGATGCGGCAAGAAAATATTTCGGTAGTTATGCCAAGGCTCTAGATGCGGCGGGGCTGCCTTATGAAAAAATTGGTTTGCGCCGTCCGAGTCCAAGGGAGAGCTGGGGAAGGGAAAAAGTTATTCAGACTATTCAGGAATTACATAAAAAGGGCGAACCTCTCAATCAGGCGTATGTAACACGCAAATACCCGAAATTGCGCGGTGTTGCGCATTTCTATTTTGAGAGAAGCTGGAGAAAAGCAATAGAAGCGGCCGGGTTTGATTATGACAAAGATATAAAGAAAGAATATTTGCTTGCAACAGTGAGAATTGAGAAATGGACCAAGGATGAAATCGTAAATCAATTAAAGCTTTTGTATTCAGAAGGAAAGTCGCTGAGACCGAGTTTGAACAAGCGATTATTTGCTGCTGCTAAAAGACATTTTGGTAGCTATGAAGACGCCATATCAGCGACGGGCTTATCTTATCAGGAACTAGGCATTCGTTGCAGTAAGCCGTTAGAGAAATGGAATAAAAAAGAGATAGCAAGGGAACTTCAGAGGCGTTTCAGCGAAGGCATGCCTTTAAATGCCGGCGAGATGCGTAGTCACGCTAAAAATTTTTACGACGCGGCTCGTTTCTATTTTGGCGATTATGCCGCTGCTCTAAAGGCAGCGGGGATAGATCCAAAAAGTCTGCGTAAGGCGCGAGGTCTAAGGGAATGGATTTTGAGCCTGACACCAAAAGATATGGAAAGAATAGAAGAGCAAATCTCATCACTAGGGAAAAGAAAGGAGAATAAGCATGAGAAAGCTAGCAACTAGTCAGCTTAAAGAATTGCCGATTGCGGCGATTGAGATCGGCGATATGCAGCCCCGTAAATTTTTTGAAGAGCAATCCTTGATTGAACTTGCCTCTTCCTTGAAAGAGAAGGGGGCATTACAACCGGTTGTAGTCAGGCCAAAAAACGGCGGGTATGAAGTAATTATGGGCGCCAGAAGATTAAAAGCCGCTCAGATTGCCCAGCTTAAAAAATATCCCGCCTTTGTTGTCCAGACATTAAACGATTCTGAGGCGCTGGAAATCGCGCTGACAGAAAATATGCAGCGTGAAGATTTGACTCCTTTTGAGGAGGCATGGGGCATTCTTCGGCTGATGAAAGATTTTAATTATTCAGCGAAGGATGTCTGTAGCAAGCTCAATAAAAGCGATACATTCGTGCGCTCAAGAATTCAGCTTTTGCAGTTGCCAAAGGAGGTTCAGCAGAGTGTTTCCGAGGGCAAATTGTCAATGGCCGCGGCCACAAATTTAACTAAGCTGGATACTGCCGAAGAACAAGTCAAAGTGGCGGGCGATATTATTAGAACTTTACTTTCCAGGCAGCAAGCCAAAGAAAAGATTATTGAGCAAATTCAGCAGCCAAAGAAGAAAACTATTTCGCGGACTGGTAGATCCATGGACGCTCTAAAGTACAACAAGACCATCTTTCAGATAAAAAGGTTGCAGGTATCTATGGGGGATATCAATCTTGAGGTATTGTCCTTGCCTGCTCGCGACGGGCTAAAAATCGAGCTCAATCAGTTGAAAGGGCGGATAACAGAGGTCATAAAAGAGATAGACGGAATGACCTAGAAACGGAGGGGCTATGAACGCAGCTGTAAGATTTGGACCAGAGGAAGTAGGCGATTCAAGTCAGGGGCCCATAGTTGGTTTAGGCCTCTCGTTTGTTAAACTTTTCTCAGACGGCATTGCCAAAGGTTTTGTCTCGCAAAAACAGATTATTGGCGCCTTGCCGTCTCAGGTCATAAAAAAGAGGAAAGCAATGGGAGAAATTTTGGATTGGCTTCTTGTCTGTTTTGAGCAGCTTGGCATACGAGTAGTTATAATAGAGGAAGCCGCAATATTAGCGGAGGGGAATAGTGAAACCGCCGAAGACAAAGGGAGCAGTTTATCATATTTGGAATTCATAACCGACCAGACGCATCGCGAGGTTCTGGATAAAGAGGATGGCATAGACCTTCTGCAATTATATCTGCAAGAAATCAAAAAATTCCCTCTGCTAAGAGGAAAGAATGAGGAACGGGAACTATGCAGGCAAATTCAGGTTGGCAGCAAGGAGGCAAGAGAAAAATTCATCAATGCCAATCTTCGTTTCCCGGTCAATATTGCTCGTCGATACAGAGGCAGGGGGTTGGAGTACCTTGATTTGATTCAAGAGGGCAGTATCGGAGTTATTAATGCGCTGGATAAATTTGAATATCAGCGAGGCTTCAAATTTAGTACGTATGCTATCTGGTGGATAAAGCAGGCGATTATTCGGGCCATCTATGACTATAGCGAGACAATCCGGGTGCCCGTGCATACGCGCGCATTGTGGAATAAAATTATGGCGGTATCAGAGAAAATTGTCCGTCAGACAGGCAAAGAACCCGGCGCTGGAGAGATAGCGGAAAGGCTTTCGCTTCCTGAAGATGAAATTGGCAAGGCATTAAAGCAGATGCGTATGAGTACTGTCTACCTCGAAGATCTTATAACGCTCAACGACGAGGGAGATGGAATCCAGGACAAGTCATGGGAAGAGGTGGTCTCTAACCCCAATTACGATGATCCAGAGATTTATCTTAGGGCCAAAGAGGAGTTAGAAGAGACGGAAAAGGATTTATCCAAAGTGGAGCGTGCCTTATCTGTCTTGCCGCCAAAATATTGGCGATACAGAATGATTTTCCGCGAAAGATTCGGATTAGACGGCACATACGCTATCAGGACATTGCAAGAAATTGGGAACCATTGCAATCTTACAAGAGAGCGGGTTCGGCAGCTTTTGGAAGGAACCTTCAAATTGCTTCAAGACCGCGGCATTTCTGTAACTTCGGATTTTTTTGAGGAGTCGATAGAAAAGTTTAATCGCTTGCGGGAATTTATTTCGGTTACAGGATGGGAAAGCGGCGGCTTAATCAAAGAAGGGGTTGTGGAAGGTAGAGAAAGCCGGCCCGAAGAAGATCTCACTGGCCAATCAGAACAGGAGGAGACGTCAGAGATGCTTGGTAATGGGCAGGAGTTGATTGCTAGTAATTATTTGGATATTGCAAGCATCGAGGCAAGAATCGGAGTAAAATTCAAGAATGCTAACCTGCTTGTTCAGGCGTTTGTTCATCGTTCTTTTCTCAATGAAGATCAAAATTTCCCATTTGATAACAATGAACGTTTAGAATTTCTAGGCGATGCGGCTTTGGAAATCGCAGTTAGCGACTATCTCTATAATAATTTTCCTCACGCAGAAGGCGTGATGACTACTTGGCGCTCCGCTTTGGTCAATACAAAAATGCTTGCGAAGGTGGCTTCGGAACTCGAGCTAGAAAAATACTTATTGATAGGCCGCGGTGATGTGATAGAGCGGGGAAGAAAAAGTCCGCAAAATAGCAAAGAGAGAATTTCAGCTTCTCTTTTGGAGGCCCTGATCGGCGCGATTCATTGCGATCTAGGCCTGGAAGCAGTATCGGATTTTATTCAAAGAAATATACTAGTGCACTTGCCGTCGATCTTGAAGGATGGTCGACAGAAAGATGCAAAAAGTGACTTTCAAGACAAGGCGCAGACTATGCTAGGCCTGACTCCTTATTACAAAATTCTGTCAGCATATGGCCCGGAGCATAACAGGCGTTTCAGGGTGGCTGCAATGCTCGGGGGCAAGATCATTGCAAGAGGGTTTGGCTTCTCAAGAAAAGAGGCCGAGATGGATGCGGCAGAAAAAGCGCTCAGCAAAAAGGAAATGTTCGTTAGCAAAAAATAATAAAATTTCAACAAGCTGGTTTTTTATAAAGAAGCCAGCTTTTTTAATTGCGTATTTTACTTTTTATACTGGTTTGTTGTTATCGCGCGCGATTGGTGCATTGTATCATTATTGATACGATCGTGCGGGAATGATACAATCATAATTTCAAAAAAACTTGACAGAATTTAATCCTACGCGCTATAATCGGAGTAACAAAATAGCCAAAGAAAGCAGGCCCTTGTTAGCTTATAGCAAATAGCGTATAGCCTATAGCATAAAAGTCTTGTGCCATAAGCCATATGCTATTGGCCATTTGCTTGAAAGAGGTAAGCCCTGCAGAGGCAGAAAATAGCTTATAGCCAATGGCTTTTAGCTTATAATTGTGCCTCGAGAAAGGCGCTTTTTTTGTATACGAATGGCGTAAAATTCTATGCCCGCTTCGCCATAGCTTCAGCGAGGCGAGCGAATTACGCTCATACGAATAACACCATGCTAACCAGAGAACAAAAAAAACAATTAATCAGCGATTTAAGCGATAAGTTAAAAAAAATAAAGTCAGCGGTTTTTGTTGATTATCAAGGTTTAAAAGTTTCTCAATTAAAAGAGCTTCGCGGAAAGCTAAGAACAGCAGAAGCGGAATTAAAAGTAGCCAAAAAGACTTTGATAGATTTGGCTTTGAAAGAAGCCGGAATGCCTGGAATGACATCGAAAAATTTGGCAGGCCAAATCGCTTTAGCTTTTGATTTTAAAGACGAGGTTTCGGCGGCCAAGGTTCTAAATGATTTTTCCAAGAAGAACGAAAGCCTAAAAATTTTAGGAGCGATTTTGGAAGGGAAGTTTTTAGAAAAAGAAGAAGCTTTAGCTTTGGCAAGGATTCCTTCAAGAGAGCAGTCGCTCGCAAATTTAGTTGGCTCAATCAATGCGCCTTTGCAGGGAATAGCCTCGGTGCTGCAGGCAAATTTAAGAAATTTTGTTTTTGCTTTATCACAAATAAAACACTAGCCTAAGGTATCGGCCGAGAAAAAATATTTTTCTCGACGGCACCCTCGCTATAAAAACGTATGTCTGAAGAAAAAAATAACGAGACTGTAGAAGTCCCGGAAAAATTCAAAAGTTTAGTTGAGCAGATAGAAAAATTATCTGTTCTTGATTTAGCCGAATTGGTCAAAGTTTTAGAAAAGAAATTTGGTGTTTCAGCCGCGCCAGTCGCTGTTGCGGCAGCTGGAGTTGCGACCTCGGGAGAGGCGCAAGTAGCGGAAGAAAAAACCAGTTTTAATGTTGAATTAAAATCTGCTGGCGAACAAAAAATCAATGTAATAAAAGTTGTTCGTGAAATAACCGGTCTTGGACTAAAAGAAGCCAAGGATCTGGTTGACGCCGCGCCAAAGATGGTAAAAGAGGGCGCGAAGAAAGAAGAGGCAGAGGAGATGAAACAAAAATTAGAAGCGGCTGGTGCAGTAGTTGAACTAAAATAATTTTTTTCAAAAAATATAAAAATCCCATTTCTGGGATTTTTATATTGGAGTCTTTCTGATTCTTTTCAGTTTAGTATGAACAATTAAATGGCACGCCTGATTTAATCCAGCATCTAGACAAAATTTGCTTAGGATGCCGAATCTGGATTCCCGCTTTCGCGGGAATGACAGGATGCGTTTCGTAGCCAAGGGTTATTAGATTATTCGTCGGTTGGGTCTAGTAGCATATATTTGGAAAGTCTTATTATCTAGTTTAATAATAACATATAACAGCAACCACGCAATACTGAAGACTTTATTAAATAAGGGAAATCTTATCTTAAAATCTCACTCAAATCAATCGGTGGGGTGATGGCTTTGGGAGTTTCGGGGGACTGACAAGGATGCTGCTCAAAAATTTCATCGGCTTCTGCCTGGAGTAAAAGTATAGCAATTTGCAGGCGTTTATTTTGTTCTCGCAAGGTTTTATTTATCTGATCGGAAATGCTCGATAAAGTCGGCTGGCTGATTAAAACTTGTCTTAATCCTGCTGGCGAAAAAAGTTCATCAACAACGGGCGTGGCTAAAATGATTTTGTCTGCTGGCTCAACTTTCCCAGAGACAATGCTTGAGAAAATTTTTGAAGGATGCGGTTTTTCTGATTCGGGAATAATTTTTCGGCTGAGATTTGCCAAATGATTCTGGCGGCATAAAAAAGCCTTTGAGTTGCCGGCTTGAGTTAAAAAAAGCCCATCTTCATTTATGGCCGCGCAGATAAAATGAAATTTCCCAAGCCACTCTAAGTTTCCTTGATTGGCCGAATCTTTTAAATGCAAATTAGCTTTTGAGAGCGCAGATTGCAGGCTCGGAAAAGCGCCTTTTGAAGGATGCAGATAATATTCTCGTTTAATAAGCGAAGCCAATAAATTATTTAGATGGCCGCAATCTTTTATATCACTTAATTCCGCCACAATATAAAGATTGCCAAGCGGCATTTGTTCTATGTTGTCTGGTTGATAAGAAAAAATATCACAAACAGTTTGCGACTTGCCATCTGGGCAGCGGACTTTGGCGCTTCTTAAAATAACTTCCTCGGTTTTTATGTTCATATATACGCGTTTCATTATAACATAAAATTACTCATAAGATAATATCTGTCTCTGTTTAAAATCTAGATTTACAAAAACACAGAAAAGAGGTATCTTGATATTAGTAAATTCAACAAGTGGTCAGAGGAGGAGGAGCTCTAGCTGGCCATTTTTTATGTTTATGCATCAGCAAATTTTAGAAAGTATTTTTGATTCTTTGGCGCGGGTTAGGCTATTTAAGCTTTTTTTAAGGAATCCCGATAAATATTTTCATCAAAAAGAGATCGCTAAAAAAGTTCAGGTGAATTCGCGAGTGGTGGCCAAAGAGTTAAAAAGTCTTCTGGCGATAGATTTTCTTAAAGAAAAAAGAGTTAGAGGCAGAAAAAAGGGGATCAAATCAGGCATTTATTTTTCTGTAAATCCTGACTTTGATTTTTATCATGAATTGCGGAGCCTTGTTTTAAAATCAAGCCCGGCTTCTAAAGAAAAAATATTACATAGAGTTCAAAGATTAGGCCAAATAAAACTTTTGCTTTTGGCGGGAATTTTTCTTAGTTCAGACAACAGCCGTGTGGATTTATTTATTGTCGGCGATCATATCAGCCAAAAAAGCCTAACTTCTTTTTTAAAAGATCTGGAATCGGAAGTTGGCCGAGAAATTCAATTTGCGGTTATGAGCGGCAAGGAATTTTATTATCGTTATCATATGTTTGATAGATTCGTGCATGATATTTTGGAAAAGCCAAATGAGAAGTTGATTAATAAATTGAAGATTTAACTCGCTAATTTACGCGAATTCAGGTACAAATTTTCGCGAAAGGGGCGGGCGGTTAGCTCAGTGGTGGAGTCCCGAGAATTAAAAATTTTAAATTTTATAATTTTCGAGGATCCTCGATTTTTCTATCTCGCTTTGCGGGATGAAAAATCGGGACGTTCCGTTCTCACCCCGTTAGATATCTGGACGGTTAGTTCAATGGTAGAACGCTCCGTTCATTCATCTCGCTAAATTTCCGGGTGCATAGCTCAGTGGTAGAGCGTTCCGTTCACATCGGAAAGGTCTCTGGTCCGAATCCAGATGCACCCACAGAAAAAAAATTTGACGGGGCAGGTCGGAGAGGTCGCAAGTTTAATCCTCGCGCCGTCCACTAAAATCTAACGGGGCAAGTTGCGGGGGCCATAGGTTCAAATCCTGTACCGCCCACCAATATCCTTGTTTCAGTTTTACCTTTGTGGACAAAAAGTGGATAGCAGTAAATTAAAAATAGCGGATCGTCAATAGTAAATCGTTAAAAAATGGCTTTATAGAGCCATTTTTTATTTTAACGGTAATTTTAACTTTGCAGTCAGGAAATTAAGAGATTTTTGTGGTTGACGGGAATAGGCGAGTGGAATAAAATGTAAGGGAAGTGGATAATTGTGGATAAGTATGTTAGTAAGTACCCATTTCTGGGGATAACTCAAGTTATGTTCATAGGGGAATACCGCCACACAATTGATGAAAAAAAACGTTTGGCCATTCCGGCCAAATTCAGAAAAGATCTTGGCCGGGGTGCTGTTATCACTCGGGGTATTGATAATTGTTTGGTTGTTTATCCTCAAAAAGAATGGGAAAACATGGCAGACAAATTAGGGCGTTTGCCTGGCAGTCAATTGGAAGCAAGGGGATTTGCGCGCATTATGTTGGCTGGCGCAATGAATGTTGGGTTTGATCAACTGGGGAGAATTTTGGTGCCGGACTATTTAAAAGAATACGCTTTTTTAAAAAAAGAAGTGGTTATTACAGGTCTTTATAATCGCTTGGAAATTTGGGAGGCAGCCAGATGGAATGATTATAAAAAGAAAGCCGAAAAAGAAGTTGGGGACTTAGCGTCAAAATTGGGAGAATTGGGAATCTAGGGGTCAGTTTTTCAGTTTTTCAGTTTATCGGTTAACTAATAAGGGTTTAGGTCAGAGGGCAGAGGGCCAGCAAAAAAATTTTTTTGCCCTGAGCCCTCTGATTTCAACCTTTATCAAAAGGAGGGGCATTATGAATCATATTCCGGTTCTTCAAAAAGAAGTCGTTCAATATCTTGACCCCAAGCCAGATGAAAATTTTATTGATGCGACAATTGGCGGAGGAGGACATGCTTTGATAATTTTAGAAAAAAATGCACCCCAAGGAAAATTACTGGGAATTGATTTGGATAAAAAAGCAATTGATGATTTAGAAGCAAAGCCCGAAATTAGCCCGTTTAAAAAAAGATTAATTCTTGTTTGTGATAATTTTTCAAATCTTGGAGAAATTGTCAAAGAAAATAATTTTATCAACGTCAAAGGAATTTTGGCGGATCTGGGACTGTCTTCTATGGAATTGGAAGAAAGAGGCAGGGGATTCAGTTTTTTGAGAGACGAACCGCTTATTATGCGCTACGCGCAAGACAAATTAGAAAGTAAAAATGAAGAAGTAAAAAGTACAGGTAAAAATTTAAAACTATCAGAACCAGAAAATAATTTAACGGCCGCGGAAATATTAAATAGTTGGAGCGAGGAAGAATTAAATAAAATATTCTGGGATTATGGCGGGGAAAGATTTTCAAGACAAATAGCCAGAAAAATTATTGAAGAAAGAAAAATAAAGCCGATTATAACCACGTTTCAATTGGTAGAAATTATAAAAAAAGCAACGCCTGCTTGGTATCATCATCGCCGAATCCATCCCGCAACAAAAACATTTCAAGCCCTAAGAATAGCAGTTAATGATGAGCTTAATAATTTAAATAAGTTTTTATCCGTCGCGATTGACGCTTTGGATAGCGGCGGGAGGCTGGCGATCATCTCCTTTCACTCCTTGGAGGACAGAATTGTTAAAAATTTTTTTAAAGAAAAAAAACAAGAAGGCGGAATAACTATTTTAACCAAAAAAGTTGTTACGCCAAGTCAAGAAGAAATATTAAATAATCCTCGTTCCCGAAGCGCAAAATTGCGCGCCGCGATTAAAAATTAACAATTCGCATGTGCGCAATTTGTATGAATTTGCGCCATTGGCATACTATGACCTACCTTTGCAAGCTAAAAAAACAAAACTGCGATAAAGGAAGAAGGGGAATCGCTACCCTAAATTTGACTATAATTTTGGGTTTTGTTTTGCTTCTGGCGGTTTTTTTGGCGCAAAGCAATAAATTGGTAAAGAAGAATTACGAAATAAGGACTTATCAGGATAATCTTAAAGAACAGCAAGCCTTGGCTAAAAAAATGGAAATTAAATTAACTGAGGCAAGTTCTGTTGAGAATTTAGAGCAAGCTTCAAAGAATCTAAATCTTATCGCTGTTGATAAAATCAAATATTTAAAATCCCTGCAAGCATCAGTGGCTTTATCTTCATATCAACAAACGAGCAGCGTCAATCCATAAAATGACCGAAACGTTATAGCGCGATTTGCGTAAAATTATAAAGCCATGAAAAGCCAAAAAGAAAGGCGAATTTATTTTTTATTGCTTTTGATATTTTTAATCTATGGAGCGGTTATCTACCGCTTATTTTTGATTCAGGTTTTAAAACACAGCACTTATTCCGCTTTAGCGCAGGATCAGAATCAGATATTTAAAAAACTAATTCCTAATCGCGGCGAAATTTTCGCGCAGGATAAAAATTTAACTTTTTTCCCTTTGGCCATAAATCGAGAATATCCGGCAGTTTATCTTGTGCCAAGAGAAATAAGCGACAAAGAAAATTTAGCCCAAAAATTATCAGAAATTTTAGGCATTGATAAAGAGACAATTTTAAACAAAGCCGGCAAAATAGACGATCCATACGAGCCTTTAAAATCAAAAATAGATGATGCGTCTGCTCAAAAAATTCAGGAGCTGGATTTAGAAGGCGTCTATTTAACCAGTGAAAATTCAAGATGGTATCCTGAGAAAAATTTAACCAGTCATCTAGTCGGTTTTTTAGGATACAAAGATGATGAAAGAGTCGGCCAGTATGGGCTTGAAGGATATTATAATCAAGATTTATCAGGGCAGGCTGGTATTTTAAAGACAACCAAAGACGCCCAAGGCACTTCTATTTTAATGGGCGATTATGATTTAGAGCCGGCCAAAGACGGCGGCAGTCTCTATCTAACCATTGACCCCAATATCCAATTTGTAGCGGCGCAAAAATTAAAAGCGGTTTTGGAAAAATGGCAGTCAAGTTCTGGTAGCGTGATTGTAATGGATCCAAAAACCGGCGCGATTTTAGCTATGGCCAGCTTTCCTGATTTTGATTCCAACGAATATTCTAAAGTTGAAAACATAGACGATTTTTTAAATCCCATCACCCAAAAATTATATGAGCCCGGGTCGGTTTTCAAACCAATTACCATGGCCGCTGGGCTAGATAGCGGGAAAGTCAGCCCGGAAACAACCTATGTCGATACCGGCTCTCTGGAAATTGGCGGATATTTAATTACTAATGCGGCCGACAGAAGCTATGGTTTAAGCAATATGACAAAGGTTTTGGAAAAATCTATTAACACGGGCGTTGTTTTTGCGCAAAGAAAGACGGGTAATGAAATATTTAAAAATTATGTTGAGGCTTTTGGATTCAATGGGCCAACAGGCGTAGATTTGGCTGGAGAGGTGGCGGGCAATATTAATAATTTGAAAGAAAATAAAGAAATAAATTTTGCTACTGCGGCCTTTGGGCAGGGGATTGCTGTTACGCCTCTTGAGATGGCAGCTGCTATTTGCGCCATTGCCAATGAGGGCAAAATGATGAGGCCGTATCTGGTTGAAAAAATAGTTTATCCTGACGGCAGAGAAGAAAAAACAGAGCCTCAGGCTATCAGGCAGGTCGTTTCGGAGCAGACAGCCAATAAATTGACGGCAATGCTGGTTAGTACAGTTCGTAATGGTTATGATAAAATAAAGATAAAGGGATATTTTATTGCCGGCAAAACCGGCACAGCGCAGGTGCCAAGCGAAGATCAACGCGGATATTCTGACGAAACCATTCATACTTTTATCGGTTACGCCCCAGCTTATAATCCTAAATTTTTAGTTTTTATAAAAATGGATAAGCCTAAGGGAATTAATTTTGCTTCTGATTCTTTGGGCCCGGTTTTTGCCGAAATTGCCAAATACCTTTTTAATTATTACGAAATTCCGCCAGACGAGCAGTAAATTTTTTCTTGTTACTTTTCTGCTAACCATAGCATCAGAGCAAGCTTGGTATGGGGGAAGCAGAAAAGCATATCCCGTACCAATCGCTGCAGGCGATTTGATGCAGGATAACCAAAAGACTGCGCGCAGGGCGAAAATTACCCAACATTAAGATTATGTTTAAAGGTCTAACTCAATTTATTTTAAGAAAGCTTGCCTCCGCCGCATTAAGAAAGTATAGGCCCATCATTATCGGCGTGACGGGCAATATGGGAAAAACTTCTGCCAAAGAAGCGATTTTTGCGGTGCTTAATGAAAAATATAAAACCAGACGCAATATTAAAAATTACAACAATGAAATCGGAGTTCCTTTAACGATTCTAGGGCTTGAGAGCGGCGGCCGCTCGCCGTTTAAGTGGCTGGCAAATATTTTTAGGGCGCTGAATCTCATTTATTCTGAAAATGAGTATCCAGAAGTTTTGGTTTTGGAAATGGGGGCTGACAAACCCGGCGACATAAAATATTTAATGAGCTTTATTGATTGCAAGATCGGCGTGATAACCGGCATTGGCGATATTCCAGTCCACATTGAATTTTTTAAATCGCCAGAGCAGGTGGCCAGAGAAAAATCTAAATTAATAGGATTTTTAAAAGAAGACGATTTTGCTGTTTTAAATTTTGACGACGAGCGCGTTAGAAATTTAACCGATAAAACTAAGGCAAAAATTTTAAGCTACGGTTTTTCTGATACCGCAAAAGTGCGGGCGACAAATTATGCGCTGGATATTGTTTTGGATCCCGAATCAGCCGGCGCCAGTTTTAAAGTTGAATATAATGGAAAAACAATCCCGTTTAAAAAAGAGGGGATTTTAGGGCAGCATCAAATTTACGCTTTGCTAGCCGGAATTTCTGTGGGACTAGCAATGGGAATGAATTTAATTGAGGTTCTTGAGGGTTTTAAAAAATATCAGCCGCCCAAAGGCCGAATGAAGCTTTTGGAAGGAATAAAAAACACCTGGATAATAGACGACACCTATAATGCTTCGCCTTCAGCTACCAGCGCGGCGCTTGAAACTTTGTTTAAATTTGAAGGCCGAAGGAAAATCGCGGTTTTGGGCGATATGCTTGAGCTTGGCGAATTTATGGAAAAAGCTCACCGTTTAGTTGGCGAAAAATCAGCGCAAAATAGCGATTTATTTTTTGCAGTTGGCGAGCGAATGAAATTTGCCGCAGACGAAGCGCACCTCAAAGGAATGTCTAGCCAGAAAATCTTTACGTTTGATACAGCCCAAGCCGCCAAAATGGCTTTGCAAATGACGATTCAAAAAGGCGATATAATTTTAGTTAAGGGTTCGCAAGGCATGCGGATGGAAAAAATCGTTGAGGAAATTATGGCGCATCCAGAAAATGCAAAAGAGCTTTTGGTTAGGCAGGAAGAGGGATGGAGGGGAAGGTAGATATGTTTTGTGGATAAGCTTTTTGATTAGATGCGTCCTACGTTTTACAATATGACTAACAGGTAATTCTTGTCAGGAGGTGCGCTATGCTTAAAAGCACATTAGCTCCTTTGCCAGAGCGTTGTCAGGAATGCCAGAAGCCAGAATGTTTCTGCCGTCCTGAAATTGCAGATGAGATTGAGACTTTTAATGAAAGTCCAATAACAAAACTGCCGGGAAGCAGTTTGCTGGAATTCCTAAACTACAGAAATCTTTTAACCGATAATTTTGGCGTTCCAATATGCCAAAGCCGCTCCCTGGCTCAAGCTTAATCCGGGCTGATCTCTCAAAGCCCGGATTTTCTTTTGGGAACTAATCTTACACTAAATTACGCGATCGCGTGAAAATGCGCGAAAAATTAAAAAAATATAAAAATGCGTAAGCTATTGAAAAAACCGCGATAATAAGATAAGCTCTAATATAAAAAGCAGACATAAAAATAGCTGTATTTTAACAATTTAATATTTTATCAAGAGGAGGATTCAAAATGAAAGTTTTGGTTATTGGCGGAGGAGGAAGGGAGCATGCGCTGGTTTGGAAAATCGCGCAAAGTCCTATGGTCTCTGAAATTTATTGCGCGCCGGGAAATGCCGGCATTGCAGAATATGCAGAGCTTGTTTCTATTCAGTCGGATGACTTGAAGGGGCTGCTCAATTTTGCCCTAGCAAAAAAGATTGACCTAACAATTGTCGGGCCAGAGAAGCCGCTAGCAATGGGGATTGTAAATCTATTTCAGGAGAACGGCTTAGCTATATTTGGTCCGGATGAATGGGCAGCCTGGCTTGAAAAAGACAAAATTTGGGCTAAGAAGTTTTTAATAGCGCATAAGATACCGACAGTGGAAAAATTTGCCATTTTTAATCAACGCAGAGATAGTTTGGAAAAATGCCATAGGTATGCCTCAGAAAACCTGCCTTGCGCTATAAAAGTTCAGGGTCTAGCTGGCGGCAAAGGTGTAGAAGTATGTTATGACGAGGATAAAGCCGCGCAAATGCTGATGAGGATATTTAACGGGGAATTTGGCGAAGCCGGTCAAAGATTTATAATAGAGCGGGCGATAGAGGGGCAAGAAGTTTCTATTCAAGTCATCACAGACGGTCAGTTAGTCGTTCCCTTGCTTCCTGCCCAAGACCACAAGCGTTTGGAGGTAGGAGATCAGGGCTTAAATACAGGTGGTATGGGCGCCTACGCGCCAGTTCCTTTTATCGGCACTCGCCTAAAACAGAGAATAATGCGGGAGATTATTTTCCCGACGATCAATGGGTTAAGGAGAGCAGGGATAATATACAGAGGTTGTCTTTATGCGGGTCTAATGATTACGCCTGATGGCCCGAAAGTCTTGGAATTTAATTGTCGTTTCGGTGACCCGGAGCTTCAGCCGCTGGTCATGCTTATGAAAAGCGATCTTTTGCCGATTTTAGAAACTTGCGCCAGAGGTCGCTCTTTGGTAAACACAGAAATTGAATGGAAAAAAGGCGCGGCTGTTTGCGTAGTTATGGTTTCAGATGGCTACCCGGTTTTTTACGAACGGGGTGAAGAAATCAAGGGCTTAAAAAAAGTTGCTCTAATGAAAAACGTTTCCGTTTTCCATGCCGGCACAAAAGAAAATAAAAGAGGGAAAATCGTGACTAATGGCGGCAGGGTGCTTGGCGTTACTGGTTATGGAACAAATATCCGGCGGGCGATAAAAAAAGCCTGTCAGGCGACGAAAAAGATTTATTGGCCCGGAGTTTTTTATCGGGATGATGTTGGCAGGAAAGCGTTATAATTTTTTATAATCTAGGGGCTTCAATTCCATGAGGCCTCTTTTTTGTTAGAGTTAAATGTATAAGATTGAAAATAAAGAAAATGTGGGTTAAGATAGAAATTAAATACGCCGCTATCGTCTAGCCTGGTCTAGGACGTCTGGTTCTCAGCCAGATAACACCGGTTCGAATCCGGTTAGCGGTACTATTGACAAAAATCTAAATAAGTTCTATTCTTAATTTAAGCTATTCTTTGTAACTTTCAAATTTAATAAGCCGAAGAAGGAGAATTAAAATGGGATGGACCGCAAAAGATGAATGTCATTGTTTTTTACAACAAGCCATTCCGATCTGGGATGACTTAAATGGCAACGGGTCCAAGCCAGGGGAGAAAAACTCGTTCGGTCTTTTTATAAGTTTTCCTTTCTATCTTTTTCTATTAATCGTGGTTTTTCTAAGCTCTGTGCTTGGTCTTTTCCTTACCATCACGAGATATTACAAATGTCTCGAGTGGCTAAAGGGGAGACGCCTTTGCAAAAGAATGAGAAAGGTTATTTAACCCGAGGCAGCGTTTTTATAAGCTGCCTCTTTTTTATGCATCCGGAAAGCGCTGATTTTGCCCGCCGCGGCGGGCAAAATCTTACCCGAACGCGCCCACCCGGATTTTTATCCGAGTCATCCGGGTGCAATCCGAATAATCAGGGTCGCTTTTAAAGTTTGCTTTAAGGCCAGAATTTGCTATAATTATTTATAACTTTTAATATAAAAATAACATGAATCAAAAAGGCATTTCAAAAATCGGTATTGGAGTTGCCGTAGCTGTTATTGCAATTGGCGCGGTGCTTTATTTTGCTTTTGATAGAAAATCGGAAGATTTAAAGAGCGCGTCTATTCTTGAGACTCAATCTGTCCCTCAAGGGCAATCAAGCGAGGCAGCTAAAATTTCAGAGCCGCAAAATATAAATAATAACGAATCGCAGCCAGCAAAAAACAATATGCACACTATCACCATTGAAACAAATCTAGGAGAAATTAAAATTCAAACTTATGACGCTGACGCGCCAAAGACCGTGCAAAATTTCATCTCTTTGGCGGGAAAAGGATTTTATGATAATTTAACTTTTCATCGGGTTATAGACGGATTTATGATCCAGGGCGGCGATCCCAATGGCAATGGTTCGGGCGGGCCGGGCTATCAATTTGAGGATGAGCTCAATCCTGAAACCGAGTCATATAAAGCTGGTTATAAAAAGGGAGTGGTCGCAATGGCTAATGCCGGACCCGACACAAATGGCAGCCAGTTTTTTATTATGGTGGCCGATTATCCGTTGCAAAAAAACTATAGCATTTTTGGTAAAGTTATTAGCGGTCAGGAAGTGGCTGACAAAATCGCTAAGGTCGCCAAAGATTCAAATGACAGGCCGCTTGAACCGGTGGTTATGAAAAAAGTGACAGTTCAAGAAAATAAATAGTTTAAAGCATTAACTGAACTGTCATCCCGAACTTGATTCGGGATCCAGAGATAAAAAACCTGGATTCCCGCTGGAGTTTATCCCGTACCACAATACGGGGCGGGAATGACAGAGTGTCATGGACTACAACAAACAATCTCTATCTCTTCATAAAAAACTAAAAGGCAAACTGGAGGTTTGTTCTAAAACTCCGCTGGAAACAAAAGACGATTTGTCTATTGCTTATACTCCCGGTGTAGCTGAAGTCTGCAAACTAATTGCCAAAAATAAAAAGAATGTTTTTTCGTATACTATGAAAGCCAATACCGTTGCAGTTGTTACTGACGGTTCGGCTGTTTTGGGGCTTGGCAATATCGGGCCCGAAGCCGCTCTGCCGGTTATGGAGGGCAAGGCGGTTTTATTTAAGGAATTTGGCGGAGTTGATGCTGTTCCAATTTGTCTTAACACGCAGGAAACAGATAAAATAGTTGAAGCGGTAAAATTAATCGCGCCGGTTTTTGGCGGGATAAATTTAGAAGATATTTCTGCGCCGCGCTGTTTTGAAGTCGAGGAGCGGTTAAAAAAAGAATTGGATATTCCGGTTTTTCATGATGATCAGCACGGCACAGCGATTGTTACTTTAGCCGCGCTTCTTAATGCTCTAAAAGTAGTCAGAAAAAGTATTGCGGACATAAAGGTGGTGATAAACGGCGCGGGCTCGGCGGCCTTGGCGATTGCCGCTATATTATTGAGAGCAGGGGTTTTGGGAAAAAATATGTTTGTGATTGACAGCAAAGGAATGCTTTGTGAAGGCAGGGAAGGGATGAATATTTATAAACAAAGGATAGCCAAGCAGACAAATCTTAAAAAAATCTGCGGCAGGATTGAGGATGCGATTGCGGGCGCCGATGTTTTTATCGGTGTTTCGGTGGCTGATGTTTTGCGGCCTGAATGGATTGAGATGATGGCGGAAAACCCGATTGTTTTTGCGATGGCTAATCCCAACCCCGAAATTAGTTTTGAGGCGGCCAAAAAAACAAAAATCGCTATTTTTGGCACTGGCCGTTCCGATTACCCAAATCAAATAAATAATGTTCTGGCTTTTCCGGGAATTTTCAGAGGCGTCTTTGATATTAAAGCTCGAGCCATAACCGAAGAAATGAAACTGGCCGCGGCCAAAGCGATTGCCAATTTAGTTTCCAAAAAAGAACTCTCAAAAGATTTCATTATTCCAAGCCCGTTTGATAAACGCGTTTGTCCGGCGGTGGCCGGGGCGGTTAAGAAGGCGTATAGGAAGTAGTACAATATGAGTCCCGATTTAGAACTTAAAATAGATATCAAATCGGATATTGAAAATGCCAAAAGTTTTGTCAGAGGCGGTAGTTTTATTGATTGGTTTTTGCCTTC
The DNA here is from genome assembly GCA_016208745.1 of Candidatus Portnoyibacteriota bacterium. Classification (GTDB taxonomy): domain Bacteria; phylum Patescibacteriota; class Minisyncoccia; order Portnoybacterales; family GWB1-42-6; genus JACQXN01. The sequence goes on from JACQXN010000024.1 coordinate 28,392, forward strand.
GGATTTGAGATATATAAAAGATAAAAAACTCACGCCTTCTAAAAGAGATAAAATTATTACAGAATACACAAAAGAAGTTTATAAAACAAAGGAAAAAGAAATAATAAAAGACGTTGAGGATACAAAAAGACGATGGGCAATGGTCAAGGATAGATTTTATAGAATCACGGACGATATTTTTTATGGGTACGATTGGCCAAAAGGAAAATATACTGGTTCCGCTTCTATCTATTTAATGTTTCCCAGAGATATAAAAGAGAAATTTTTTTCTTTCCGTATTCAAAAACCAGGCAGGATCCAATTAGGGTAATCGCTCATGAAATGCTGCACTTTATCTTTTTTGATTTTATTAAAAAGAGATACGGGATTGAAGAAAATACCAAATTCAAGGGTAAAGATGCAAAATATGTTTGGCGAGTTTCTGAGACTTTCAACACAACAATAGAAAACTGGAAGCCATATAAAGACATACTTAATATCAAAATCAGTCACAAGTCTTATCCCGGATGCGGGAGAATGTATGCATCTATGAAGAAACAATGGTTCTCAAAGCAAGACATTAATGAATTTTTGGATAAATGGTTATTAAGGGGAAAATTTAGATGATCCCATATTTTATTTTTGATTCTTTCCAAATCGGCCCTTTGAAATTTTACAGCTGGGGCGTTTTTATCGCCCTGGCTTTTTTAGTCGGATTGATTTTGAGCTTGAAGCAAGGGAAAAAAGTTGGCGTTGGAGCACAGAAGACTTTTAATTTAATAATTTTTGTTTATCTTGGCGCGATAATCGGGGCGAGATTATTTTATGTTCTGCAATGGCCATCGGAATTTTTAAAGAATCCTTTGGAGTTTTTTAAGTTTGGCGATGGGGGGCTGATGTTTTATGGCGGGCTTTTTGGGGGAGCTATGGCGGGGTGGCTATATTTGAGGAGGATTAAGGTTCAGGCAAAATCTCCCCTAGCCCCTCCCCGTATCAAGTACGAGGCAGGCTCTAAAGGAGGGGAATTGCTCCCTCCCTCTAGGGAGGGCTGGGGAGGATTTTTTTTGTTAGATGCTCTTGCGCCGATAGTTCCTCTTTGTATGGCTATTGGCCGTATCGGTTGTCTTTTAATTAATGATCATCTGGGTGCAATAACTTCTTTGCCTTGGGCGATTCAATGGCCCGATGGTTATTTGCGTCATCCTGTCGCGCTTTATCTAATTTTATTTGATTTGGCACTGGCAGGGTTTTTGTGGTGGCGGAGGAAGAGGACATTGTGCCTCCCCTCCTCAGCTGAGGAGGGGGTAGGGGGAGGTGTTGAAAAAAATCAACACCCCACCTTAATCCTCCCCTCATCTGAGGGGAGGAGGGGTATATTTTATATTTCCCAGTTTTTTCTTTTTCTAATTCTCTATCCCCTCGGCCGATTTTTATTAGATTTCACGCGGGATATAGATGCTGACCCGCATTATTGGGGATTGGCGGTGAGTCAGTGGATATCATTGTTTTTCTTAACCTACTTTTTGTGCCGACAAAAAGTTTGCCGCTTTTTTAGCAGTAAAAAAGCGGCGGAAAAAACTGCGCCCAGAGCGTAAAAATTTAATAAAATCGGATTCGCCTCGCTAAATTTGCTATGCACAACGCCCCAACCTTACGGTCGGGGCCCCACCACAGCACGCAAATTTTACGCTCGGCTTATCGCGATTTTATTAATAAATTTTTCGCTATAGGCGGATAAATTATTAAAAGGACGTTTATTGCCTTGACTTTATTTTCAGAGCTAATATATTGAATGTAGCGCTGGCTTCTGGTAGCCGCCGAGCTTAATGAGTGGCCAAAAATAGGCTTCCTATAAAAATTAAAGTTTATTAAGGAAGGCTTTATAGACGACACAGTCGCAGAAGTCGGCTTCATTGCCGGGCTCCTATCAAAGGGAGCCCTTTTTCTTTTCTAGACCTCGTTTGGTTTAAATGATAGAATATTATTAATGAGCCAAACTATCTTAATTTTTCTTTTAATTTTTGCTGGCGCGGCGATTGGCGTTCCGGTTTATTTTTTATTGCGTAAACAAAAGCCCGAAAAGGACGAAACTCCAAATCAGGCGATTTTAATGATGCAGGAGCAATTAAAAGAAATAAGGCAGACATTGGATTCAAAAATGGGCGAGACAACAAGGGTTTTAAGCAACACGGCTGAGCTTTCGCAGAGGCAGCATTCGGAACGCATTCAGACCGAAAGGGCTTTAACAGAAAAAATAACAAGACTGGAAGAGACAAGCAAGCAGGTGGTTGGTTTTGCCGACCAGCTGCAGGATTTGCAGGATATTTTACAGAATCCAAAACACAGAGGGGTGCTTGGCGAATATTATCTGGAAACGGTTTTAAAAAATGTTTTGCCGCCAAAAAATTATCAGATGCAATACGGATTTAAAAACGGCGATATTGTTGACGCCGTTGTTTTTGTTAAAGAAAAGATAATTCCCATTGATTCAAAATTTTCCTTGGAAAACTATAATCGCATTTTGCAGGAAAGAGACGAGAGCCGCAAGGAGGACTTGGAGAAGCAGTTTAAATCCGATTTAAAAATAAGGATTGATGAAACAGCAAAATATATCAGGCCCCAAGAGGGAACAATGGATTTTGCGTTTATGTTCATTCCGGCCGAAGGAATTTATTATGATTTATTAATAAATCAGGTCGGCGCAGTCAAAGTTAACACGCGCGATTTAATAGAATACGCTTTTAAAGAAAAACACGTGATTATTGTTTCGCCAACTTCATTCTTTGCTTATCTCCAAACGGTTATGCAAGGCCTGCGCGCTTTGCAGATTGAAGAGTCAGCCAAAGAAATCAGAAAATACGTTGAAATGCTTCAGAAACATCTTTTGAGCTACGAAGATTATTTAAAAAGACTGGGCAATAATTTGGGCACGACGGTTAATATGTATAACAAAGCCTACAAGGAATTTAGCAAGGTTGATAAAGATGTGGTGAAAATAACGGGCAAGGCGCAAGACATAGAGCCAATGCAAATTGAAGGACCGAGCGAGGAGGAGGAATAATTTTAAAATCCAAATCCCTCCCAACCTCCCCTTAAAAAGGGAGGAGCCGTTCCCTCCTTTTTAAAGGAGGGTCAGGGTGGATTTTTTGATTTCGTTCTCATGCTTTATCTTAGGCCTCTAATTTTTTCTTTCATTCTTACCTGCGCTTTTGTGCCGCTCATTTATTGGGCGGCTATTAAATTTTTAAAATGGCCGAATAGGCCGCGCGATATTCACAAAGGCGCTGTGCCCAGAATTGGCGGAGTGGCCTTAATAATTGTTTTTTGGTTGGCAGTTTTTTTAGATAAAAACTTAATAATTGATAAGCCGCTTTGGGGATTATTTATTGGCTCAATAGTTATTTTGATTTTTGGCATCTGGGATGATTTAAAAGATTTAAAGCCAAAAATTCAGCTGGCTGTTCAGGCGTTGCTAGCCTTAATTATTATTGGCGCTGGCGTTTCAATTAGTTACATAAGAAATCCTTTCGGCGGGGAGATTAGACTAGACCAGTGGCAACTAACAATAGGCGATAGCCATTTTTCAATAATCGGAGCAGTATTTATTATCGCCTGGATTATTTTGATAATTAATATAATTAATTGGCTTGACGGCTTAGATGGTTTAGCGGGCGGAGTTTCTCTGATTGGATTTGTGGCGATATTTTTATTGAGCATTTCATCAATTATTAATCAGCCGCCGATCGGAATTTTAAGTATTGTTTTGGTTGGCGCGCTTTTGGGATTTTTAATTTTTAATTTCCCGCGAAAGCGCGGAAGTATAATTTTTCTTGGCACTTCAGGCAGTGTATTTCTAGGTTTTATGCTCGGTTCATTAAGCATACTTTCTGGCAGTAAGGTTGCTACCGCTCTTTTGGTTTTGGGGCTCGCGGTTTTGGATGCTTTTTGGGTTATCTGGCAGAGGATAAAAAATAAAGCTCCGATTTGGAAAGGCGATAATCGTCATCTCCACCACCAGTTATTAAGGGCTGGCTTATCGCAAAAGCAGGTTGTTATTCTATTTTGGCTAGTAAGCGCCGCTTTTGGGGCCATTGCCTTAATTTCAGGGACTCAAGGCAAACTCCTTGCATTTTTAGGGCTTTGTGCTATAATGGGTTCAATTGTTTTTACTGTAAAAAAACTAAAAAATATTCCCTGAGCAAGCGAACGAAGAGAGCGCGTCGAAGGGTTCGTGGAGCCTTCGACTGTGCGTCCCGCAAAGGCGTGACGCTTCGCTCAGGCGATAATGAATATGCAATTTGCCGTAATTAAGACTGGCGGAAAGCAATATAAGGTTTCTCCCGGCCAAAAAATTAAAATAGAAAAATTAGACGCTCCTGAAAAAGGGGGCGTGGTTTTTGATGAGGTTTTATTGGTTGGTGATGATAAAGAAACCAAAATCGGCCAACCATTTATTAAGGGCGCCAAAGTTGAAGGGAAAATTCTGGAGCAGGGGAGAAATAAAAAGATTATTGTTTATAAGTATAAGTCTAAAAAAAGATATCAGGTTAAACGCGGTCATAGGCAGCCGTTTACGATGGTGGAGATTAAAAAAATTGTTGTATAATTTTTCAGTTCCTAAAATAAAAAATAGGAGGTAAGGGATTATGAAGGTAGAATGTGATTGCCGTTTCACAAAAAAATTGCTAGCTGGCCAGGAAGTGCGATTGAAACCTGGCATTCCAGGAAAGCTAGAAATCTGTGCTCTTTGCGGCAGTTATTCTGCGAGGATAAGTAGGCGCGGTTTTAAGAGGGGGGCTATTGGAAGAATTCGTCTCAATCAATACCAGGTAGAGCCAACCTCGGAGGATTATCAAAAAAGAAAAGCAATGTTAGAAAGCTATGGCTGGGAGGAAATCTGCGTTGAGCGGGGATGGGCGCCGAGCTACGAGTCCCCATATCGTTGGTATTTGGGTTGGTGGCATCATTTATTGACTGCCAGAGACTTTAAGTATGTCCAGACAATTGAAGAGGCTCAGCGTTTGGACGACGAATATCGGCAGGCGATGTTTGAAAAAAACTTTTTTCAGTCAAGGAATACTTTGTGATTAAGCATAAAAAACACCCCCGACCACTCGGTCGCGGGGTTTCTAATTACTTGATAAACCGCCGGCTTTAGCCGGCGTGTGCGTTTAAAGCGTAGCTCGCGGATATATAATAAAATCACCGCCCAAGGAAGGAGGTGATTTTATGTTTTCCAATCGAAGATTATATCAATTGGACCACTGCACA
>JACQXN010000012.1:0-6591 GCA_016208745.1 Candidatus Portnoyibacteriota bacterium
ACTTTTTATGCCGCCCGATGTTTATATGTACGAAACCGACCAACGGGCAGTTATTTTTTATGAAAACAATGTTGAGACTCTGATTTTATCAACTACTTTCCGGGGGAGTGCCAAAGATTTTGGCTGGGTAGTGCCGGTGCCATCAAAACCAGAAGTTTCGCGCGGCTCTGACGAAATTTTCACTTCGCTAGATGAGTTAACAAGGGTTGAAAATAATTATTTCCCAAATCCACTGGGAGGTTTGGGTATTAATGACTCTGTCCAAAAAGAAGCGCCGGTTCTTGTTGTTGAAACAAAAAAAATTGATTACTACGACATAACGGTTTTAACCGCCAGCGATTCGCAGGCTTTGGCTGAGTGGTTGGAAAAAAATAGATATCAGTTTCCGCAAAATTCAAGCTATATTTTAGACAGCTATATTAGCAACCAGTGGTATTTTGTCGCGATAAAAATTGACGCTTCATCCGCTTCGTTTAAAATTAGCAGTCAGCTTAGGGAGGGCCATATGGTGCCGTTAAAACTAGAATTTAGCACGGATAGAATTGTCTTTCCTTTGAAAATTTCTTCGCTAATGGAAAATAAATATCAGCCGTCAGTCATACCTCTTGAGGAATCTTTGGTTCCGGATATTGCTTCAGAGCAGGGAATGTCAACGCCTCCCAGCGATATTTATAGTCCGTCAAGACCTTATTATCCTTCGCAGGTCGGGATTTTGATTTACGTTTTTACGCCCGAAAACAAGCAAATCTTGCCGGGTTTTGAAACTTCTTACGCGGGCTGGGTTAAAAAAGACGAAATTAAAGACTTAGCCTTTGATGAGAAGGGCAATCCGTTAATTAATCCGACCAAAGATAAGTATTTTTTGACAAAACTGACTCGCTGGATGAGTTATTCCCAGATGACTGATGATTTATATTTGCGCAATGCGCCAGATAACGATTTAGTTGATTCTTTGCCGCTCAAAGAGAAAAATCCAGTTTGGTTCTGGATAGCGATGGGTTTAAGCGTTGCTATGATTTTAGGGGTGGGCGCGGCGCTTGTTTATTTGTCTAAAAAGTAATTTAAATATAAACATTTAATTTCTATGAATTTCTATTAATTTCTATGAGCTTCAGAAATTAATAGAAATTAGCTCGCGAAATTTATAGAAATTTGTTGTTCAAATGTATGCCCGAAGACATTTTAGCTAAGACCGCAAAACCGGCAGCCAGCCATCATCAAAAATTTTCCGCTATTGGCGTAATTTTGGTGATTATGCTAGCTATTGTTTTAATTTTGCTTGGCGAGCGGTTCAATTTCGATTTAAATCGCTGGATAAATCCAGTGATAGAAAGCCAAGGGGAATATGGCGGATATAATAATAACGATATTTATACTCTTGGCTCTTCAAAGGCAATGTCCCTTGAGCGCTCCACTCTCGCGCCTGGCGTTTATGTGCAATACCCAACCAAAGAAAGGGGAACTTATCTTGCTTACAAGCTTTTAATTCACGCTGGTTTTATCATCCCGGTTTTTCTTTTGGTATTTTTGCTTTATTACATTGTTAAAATTAAAGAACAGAAACAAGGCTGGCAGGCGGCGATATACGCCTATATGGTTTTTGCTTTTTGGATGATGATTCATCTTTTAGGCGAAGCGGGGAAATATGTAATTTCTGAATATAAAAGCGCGGCAATTTATATAATTTTAGGCGCGCTGGTTATTATTTTCACGCCCCTGGCTATATTTTTGCAGAAAAAGCATAGCGAGAAGTCAGCTTAACTTAAATCTATGTACGAAATTAAAAGAATCAGGCCTCTATCATTGGCTAAATTTGGAGCGATAGCCGGTCTTGCGCCGGCAATTGTTATAGTGCCTTTCACTTTCTTTTTTAGCTACGTGGCTGGCGATTCTCTCTCAAGACTTTTTAGCGTTTTTTCCATAGTAATTCCGGTTGGCGCTTGTTTTATAGCTGGTCTTTTGGTTGCTGCTGTCTATAATTTTCTGGCCCCGCGTTTTGGCGGTATTGAAATGGAAATAGTTTTAAAAGATAAAGAGCAAGAGCTTTAAGTTTTCCACAGATTTTGGCATTTGACCGCCGTTTGCTAAAAGAGTAAAATTAGGGTGATTCTAATTTTTTTAAAACAAGAAAAACAGGGACAAGCCCTCTGTCCTTTGGTCGTCTTGGAGGGAATTTCCTGTGATTCAGAAAGGCATTATGACGACTAAAGGTAAACTTATTCAAGTCCAAAAAAGAGACGGCAGAATTGTTGATTTTGACCAGGAAAAAATCACCTACGCTATTCATAAAGCAATCACCGCCACCGGTCAGGGCAATGGCAAACAGGCGCGAGATTTAAGCGAAAAAGTTGTTAGCCTCCTCAAAAAACGCTTCCGCAAAGGGGAAATCCCTAAAGTGGAAGAAATTCAGGATATTGTTGAGGAGGTTTTAATTTTGAGAGAATATGTTGAAACCGCCCGGGCCTATATTCTTTATCGCGAGCAGCGCCGCCGAATCAGAGAAAGCTCAACTGCTATTGATGAGGCGGTGGAGATGGTTGATAAATATATTCAGGAACTTGATTGGCAGGTGAAAGAAAATGCTAATATGGCTTATTCTTTACAGGGGCTGAATCATTATATAACTTCGGCGGTTACCAAAAAATATTGGCTGGATAAAATTTATCCCAAAGAAATCAGGGACGCGGTTAATTCCGGCGATTTTCATTTGCACGATCTTGATATTTTGGCGGCTTATTGCTGCGGCTGGGATTTATATGATTTATTGATAAAGGGGTTTCGGGGAGTGGTGGGCAAAGTTGAATCAAAACCAGCTAAGCATTTGCGCACGGCCTTGGCGCAACTGACAAATTTTTTCTACACCTTACAAGGCGAAACTGCCGGCGCGCAGGCCGTTTCTTCATTTGACACGCTGCTCGCGCCTTTTATCAGATATGACGATTTAAATTATCAGCAGGTTAAACAAATAATGCAGGAATTTTTATTTGGCCTGGCTATTCCAACTCGGGTTGGTTTCCAAACTCCTTTCACAAATATAACGTTAGATATTAAACCATCAGAATCTTTTGCCAAACAGCCGGTGATAATTGGCGGGGTGGCGCAAAAAGAAACCTATGGAGAGTTTCAAGAAGAAATGAATATTTTAAACAAGGCTTTTTATGAGGTGATGACGGAAGGTGACGCCAAGGGCAGAGTGTTTACATTCCCCATTCCGACGATAAATATCACTAAAGATTTTGACTGGGATAATCCAACGCTTGAAACAATGTGGGAGGCAACCGCTAAATACGGCGTTAATTATTTTTCCAATTTTATCCAATCTGATATGAAGCCAGAAGATGTAAGATCAATGTGTTGCCGTCTGCGGCTTTCCAATGAAGAATTATACAAGCGCGGCGGCGGATTGTTTGGGGCTAATCCCTTAACCGGCAGTATTGGCGTGGTGACAATAAATATGCCCCGCATCGGTTATCTTTCAAAAACTAAAAAAGAATTTTTCTCAAGACTGGCCCGCTCTATGGATTTGGCCAAGATATCGCTTGAAATAAAAAGAAAGGCGCTGGAAAATTTAACAGACAAAGGGCTTTATCCTTATTCCCGTTTTTACCTTGAAAACATAAAAAAGATGCGCGGCTCATATTGGGGCAATCATTTTTCAACCATTGGCCTAGTTGGTATGAATGAAGCAATGCTTAATTTTACAGGCAAAAACATCGCTTCGTCTGAAGGCAGGAATTTGGCAGCCGAAATTTTGGATTTTATGCGGGAGCGGCTTATTGGCTATCAGGAAGAAACCGGCAGTCTTTATAATCTTGAGAGTACGCCGGCAGAAGGCTGCAGTTATCGCTTGGCTAAGAAAGACAAGGAGATTTACCCCGATATCATAACTGCCGGAGAAAAAGAGCCTTATTATACCAATTCAACTCAACTGCCCGTTGATTATACTGATGATGTTTTTGAAGCATTAAAGCTTCAGGATAAATTGCAATGCAAATATACCGGCGGCACGGTTTTACATATGTTTGCCGGCGAAAAAGCGCCAGACACCGCCTCTGTAAAAAATTTAGTAAAAAATGTTTTCAATAAATTCCACTTGCCTTATGTCACATTTACTCCCACTTTCAGCGTTTGCCCGACTCACGGATATCTAACCGGCGAACATTTTATTTGTCCAAAATGCGTGATTGAGCAGCCTTGCGAAGTTTATTCAAGAATCGTCGGCTATTTGCGGCCTATCAGCCAATGGCATAAAGGCAAGCGCGAAGAATATGGAGAACGGGTTGAATTTGTGTTGCCCAAGGAAGCGAAAAAAGCGAGAGAGAAAATAGCAGTATAGCGCACTAGAATTACTAATTGCTAATTCCTAATTTCTAATAAAAATCCCAATATCCAATGTCAAAAAAATAAAATATCGGACATTTGAGCATCATGTATTTTATTGGAAATTGGGAATTATTTAGGTCAATTAGAAATTAGGTTAATTAGAAATTTATTGGCATGTTGCTTGGCGGCTTGCAAAAACTAACCTTGATTGATTTTCCCGGTCGGGTGGCGGCCACGGTTTTTACTATTGGCTGTAATTTTTTTTGTCCTTTTTGTTATAACTCGGAATTGGTTGACGCGAAAAAAATTAAAAAACATCCTCAAATCCCAGAAGAGGATTTTTTTAATTTTTTAAAAGAGCGGCAAGGAATGCTTGACGGGGTTTGCATTACAGGCGGCGAGCCGACATTGCAGGCGGATTTGCCCGAGTTTATTAAAAAAATAAAAGAGCTGCGATTTTTGGTGAAGCTTGATACTAACGGCGCCAGACCCGAGATTTTAAGCGACTTATTAGAGCAAAAACTGGTTGATTATATCGCCATGGATATAAAAGGGCCGCTGGAAAAATATCATAAATTTGCTGACGCAGCGGATATTTTGGAAAAAATTCATCAGAGCACGCAAATAATCAGGCAAATGCCAGATTATGAATTCAGGACCACCGCTGTTCCCAGTCTTCACGAAAAAGAAGATTTTTTAAGCATTGCCAGATGGCTTGAGGGAGCAAAGAAATATTATATCCAGCAATTCAAAGCCGAAAAAACTTTGGATTCGGCATACTCTTCCATTAAGCCTTATCCAGACGAGCAATTAGTTGAATTTTGTCAGATAGCCAAGCCGTATTTTGAAATATGCGAGGTGAGAGTATAAAAACCCTAAATTCTAAACTCTAAATTCTAAACAAATCACAATTTTTTAAATCCTAAATTCAAAACGTTTCGGATTTGAATATTTGAATTTTGGATTTGTTTAGAGTTTAGGATTTCAGATTTAGGATTTCAAGTTTGTGACTAAGTCTCAAATTTTTCTCTATCTCTGTTTATCGTTTATATTTGGAATATTTATTGCCTCGTTGATCAAAATCCCTCTTTTAATTTTAGGCGGGATTTTTGTTTTGGCTGCGATTTTAATCAGCGTTTTATGGGGTAAAAATAAAAAAATAGTGGCGTTAGGATTCTGTTTGTTAATTTTTTCTCTGGCCGGATTTCTTTATTTACAAAAAGACGCAAAAAGGGATTTAAGCTTATTCAATGACTCCGGGCGGCTGATATTGGTTGGTATGGTTAGCGATTTGCCAGATAGGCGGCCGGATAAACAAATAATAAAAGTTGGGTCGGAAAAGATTATTGTTGGCAGCAAAGAAACAGAAATTTCTGGTTTTGTTTTGGTGACAGTCGGACTATATCCGGAGTATCAATACGGCGATCTATTGGAGATTTCTGGCCAGTTAAAAGAGCCGGAAAATTTCTCGTCTCCGACTGGCGAGTTTGATTATAAAAATTATTTAGCCAAAAGCGATATTTATTCGGTGATTTACAATCCGGAAATAAAAATTTTATCTGGAGATAAAGGGAGTGTCATTAAAAAAACACTTTTTGGCATAAAAGAAAAGTTTGAAAAAACTTTTGATTTAATTTTGCCCGAGCCTCATTCCAGTTTCTTAGCCGGCCTGACTTTGGGCGAAAAAAGGGGCTTGTCTGAAAAATTAACTCAAGATTTTTCCAAAACCGGCACAACTCATATTATTGCTCTTTCCGGTTACAATATTCAGGAACACCTATAGCGATAGCCCTACTATATCAACAACTTATGTCTTGAATTTAGGCCTATAAAAGTATAGGATTAGCTTAAATTGAAATTATATTATATCTTATTTTATGGTTAAAGATTGGGTTAAAAAACTTTCAGAAATAGAAAGACAAACGAAGGAATCTTATGGAACAGATAAAAGCCCTGCTGATTCTTTCAATCTTGCTCTTTGGTATTACTTTAACTTAACACCGGAACAATTTAAAAAGGCCGGAGGGGTTGAGCTTCTTAATTTAGAAAAAGAATTAGGTAACCAGATTATAAGAGAAACTATTTTTAAGAATCATGACGTTAGCGAAGCTAAACTTATAACCGGAACACCAGAGCAAAAAGCACAATTTAAACAAGACAAAAAAAGAAGCATAGAGAACGAAAAGATATTTAATGATTCTGTTTCAGCAAAGCTTTCTCAAAAAGAATTTTTTAAAAGAAAAGTTAAAAATCTTGATAGCTGCTTTA
>JACQXN010000012.1:6680-38725 GCA_016208745.1 Candidatus Portnoyibacteriota bacterium
TTATTATCTACTTGTCTTATTGAGATTCTTGGAAATGTTATAAGGGGAGCATTTAAACCTACCGGAGATGCAAATATTGAAACATATTATAAGGGCATAATAAAAAAAGAAGTTGCTAATTTTTTTAAAGCGAAAAGTAAAGAAAATAAAAGGATTATACCAATTCAAGACCCCGATTTTAATGATGACCAAGAAGAAGTAATAGCGCAAAAACCATTAGTTGCCAAAAGGGATATCTACGAAGATTCTATTCGGCAGGAGAAGCTTGAAAAATTAAGCAAAGCCATAAATAAACTTCCAAGTAGACAAAGGAAAGCCCTTAATTTTTCTCTGAAAGAAATTAGACAAGAAGAAATAGCTAAAAAGATGGGCATAACCCAAGCCGGAGCCAATAAATTATTAACAAAAGCAAGGACGAATCTTTACAACCTTTTATTAGTGCCTAGGGGGTTATAATTTTAGCCGATTAGGGGGATAAGTATGTAGAAGCTCAAAAGGAGCTTTTTTTGTTTGAAGAACAAATCATATCTTATGCTATCCCCGTTTTATAAATCAAAATTTGATTCCATTTCAAAATTTAACTTCTTAACCCAGAACCATTTTAATAATGGTTTTTTTATTTATGGAAAATGATAAAAACTTCTTTGAAACCACAGACACTAATATCGCAGCGACCCTCGTTACTTTGGGCTGGCCGGTAGAAATAACCGGTCATAGCCGGCAGGGTATCTTCATTTTTAAAAACAAAGAAGAGATGGAAAAATTGGTTGCCGATTATTGGGCGCATAAATTATCAGTTTCTCCATTGAAGCTTTTAACAACTTGGAAGGAATTAAAGAACCGCGTGGCATCAATGCGAGGCGGTTATTTTGGATAAAATATGGCTAAATCAGAGTTTTCAAAATTTTCAAAAGAAAAAAAGGGCATTATTGTTGATGCTTTAGCTTTAATTTTTAAAAACAAATTTTATGCGAAAAAGATGTCCAGTTTGCGGCCAACTACGAAGGCGGAGTGCTCAAAAAATTGAGGTGATTCCGTTAGCGGATTTAGCCAATGAATTGAACGATTGTTTAATAAATTTCTTTGAAAGTTGCTCAACCTGCGGCGATGGCCAGCTTCGGGAGATATATTATTGCCATCCAAAACAGGGGGTAACAGATATCAACCTTGATGCCAAAAATAATTTCTAGGTCAAGTTAAAGCGATAGGTTTTAGAAAATAATTTAGAATTTTTAAATTTTGTGAATAAATCATTTGAAACCGCCAAACAATACACCTCTAGCCATTGGTCAATAATTCCGATTGAAAGAGATGGCAAGCTGCCGGCTATTAAAGAAAAAGATTTTGTGGTTAGCCGGCGGAACAGATTAGCTACCGAAGCGGAAATGAAGAACTGGTTTTTAGATAACGACTATAATGTGGCGATTATTACGGGAGATTTTTCAGGGCTTCTAGTTGTTGATTGTGATAATGGTTTTAATATTAGGGATTTTAATTTTCCGAAAACCTTTTGTGTTGAAACGCCAAGAGGAGGAATGCATTTTTATTATCGTTGCCCTAAAGATATCGGTTGCCATGTGGGATTATTGCCCCATCTGGATATCCGCGCCAATGGTGGATATGTTCTTTGCCCGCCTTCTGTGATTGATGGTAAAAGTTATCGGTGGGCAATAAATAGCCTTTACTGGGAACAAAGAATCGCTGAACCGCCAAAGTGGTTACTGAATTTATTAACTAAAAAGAAATCCGAATCCAAAGACTGGGAGAAGATAACTGCCGGAGCGCGAATTGGCGAGAGAAACCAAACACTAGCTTCTTTGTCCGGCTTGTTATTTAGGTATATCCCAAAAGACAAATGGGAATCGGCTATTGTGCCTTTATTAGAAATTTGGAATCAGTATGCTAACCAGCCCCCGCTGCCATCTGGCGAGTTTAAAACAACTATCCGGTCAATCGCAGCTAAAGAATTAACCCAAAAAAATGTATAACGATAAAAGTTTTTTAGAAGGCATTATTGATTCCTGCTCAACCGCGGCTGCCCAAATCGGAGCTTTTGTCCAAAAGTTTTTTCCCGTAAGCCACGGCGAACTATATATTAAGGAATTTTCGCCAATAGCATGGTGTGTCAGCGGGTTAATTCCTGCTGAAGCCACAACAGCGATAGCTGGCGAACCTTGCGCATTTAAAACGTGGCTTTTACTTGATTTCGCGTTAGCAATAGCTAAGGGAGAAAAATTTTTAAACATTTTTGAGACGAACCAAATGAATGTCCTTTTTATTGATGAGGATAATGGCGAGCGATTGTTAAATCAAAGGTTAAAATTATTAAGTGCAGAAGGAAATTTGCCGATTTATTACTTATCGTATTCAGGTTTCCGCCTGAATAAAGAGGATGTTAATGCTTTGTTGCCGTTTTGCGCGGAAAAGAATATTGGAATTGTGTTTATAGACGCTTTTCGGAATGTCCATGATGCCGACGAAAACTCCTCCACCCAAATGAAACCGGTTTTAGAATTATTTAAGCAGATAAATCAGGCAGGTATAGCCATTGTTTTTAATCACCACTCTTCTAAGCCGCCTCTTTTGGGGAAGGCAACAACCCATTCTAAAATGCGTGGCACATCATCATTTAGAGCGGTTGTGGAGTGCGAAATCGACATAGACCTTATTTCACCGGATTCAAACACCATTATTATCACTCAGTCTAAAAATCGTTCCGCTGAACTTGTAACGCCATTTAAGGTTGAAGCAGTCTTTGGGGAGGATAAGTTTCATTTTGACTATTTAGGCGAAGCCGAAGAGAGAAAGGTAAAAAAATCTAAAATTAAGGATTTAATTAGGTTTGTCTTAACGGAAAACCCAATGAGCCAAGGGGATACCATAAATGCGGTTAGGAAAAATAGCGAAGATGAAGTAGCAACAAGAACTTTTTATGAGGCAAAAAAAGAAATGTTGACTAAGGAGGAGTTGTTTGAAAAGAAAGCGGGTAAAAAGAAAATTTTATCTTTAAAAAGGCATAGTTTTGGGGAGCTCTTTGACACCAAAAACACATCTCAAAACAACGAATAGTGGCAATAGTGGCAAAAAGGGTGTTTGCCGATAAGTTTTTGGCTTAACAAAGCCAAGAAATGCCAATTAAAATGCCAATAGTGGCAGAAACAACAGGAAAAAACCACCATTGCCGATATTTATTTGGCTCTATAAAGCCAAATAATGAGGCATAGTGGCATAGTGGCAATACTATATATATATATGTAATGTTGCCGATGTTATTTGGTCTGCCGATATAAAAATCATTAAAAAAGCAGTCATGCGAGCTGTTAAAAATATGTTTGAGGAATACGATAAACTTAAAAAAAATAAAAGAAATACTCCTTGATGTAGTTGATGATTTAGTTAAGCATAATATTTTAAGCGCAAGATAAAAAAAGTGAAATACGAAAAATCAACAGACGCTACTTCTATGCCAGCCAAATATTTAAAAGCAAGGGTTTTAGGAAAATCAAAGACTGAAGCCTGCAGAGAAGCCGGCTATGCGGATAACCGCCATGTCCAGCAAATTGAGAGGACTAAAACCTTCACCTTGGCGCTAGAAGAAGTGAAAAACGTCTTTGATACTCAAATTGCTTTTAAAGACGTTATAACAGAGCATATCAAAAACATTATGCAGGATATTGATAAATCTTCAAAGAACGCAGCGATAAAACTTTACTATCAAATCAACGGATTAATCGGTAAAGAAAAGGAGGAAATTATAGATTCCCAGCAAGTTTCAATTACCATGAGAGCGCCAAGAGAAAAGCTCTAAAAAACGCAAGAAAAAATAATTAAAAGGATTAAAGATAAGGATAGTAGATAAGTTGATAAGATAGAAGATTGATGAAGAGGATTAATAGTTTAGTTGTTATTTTTTTATTAATATTATTGGTTTATTTTTTATAAGATAGATTATTGGTTATTTGTGAGATAGATAAAGTTATGTTTGTGAGGTGGATTAATATTATCTACGCACACCGCGTTAAATGGCCTAACTAATAAATAACCCAATATAAACTGGGTGAAGTAAATAATCCCCCCCTTAAAAAAGACTAAAACAATGGCTTAAATAAGGCAGATTCTAACGTTAAGAAGGAAATAGAAATACATCTGATTATTTACTGCCCCAAAGAGATATGGCCATTGTAGGTCAATATACGAGCTAGTAGCTCATTAAGCTATTTGTGCTAAAAAATAAATCTTGCTCTATTGAAACACCCTCTTATAGAGCTAAAACGAGTTTCCGAGTGCGAGTGGGGGGGGGAGGGAGTTGCCCCGCGAAAAGGATTTGTAAATATTGTTATTCACTCTATTCCCACATACCAAAATCTACATCTCAATATTCATGGCTCATTATTTCACAAACTAAAAATTTAACTTTATGTCTAAAGCAGAAACAATTAAAAAATACGAAAACGCTGGTAAGTCTTGGATTAACGGAGCAAAAATTGAAGAGATAGAACTCAATGGCAAGAAATTCATTTTTAACGAAAACCAAGCGAAGTTTATCAATGAACTTGATTCACGATACTGCCTCTACTCTGGAGGATTTGGTTCGGGTAAATCTCTGGCTTTGTATATCAAGATGATTCTTTTCTGCCTATATTTTCCTAACAACAGAATTCTCCTTGGCAGAAAAACGTTTTCAGATATAGACAGGGCAGTCCTACCGGACTTATTTGAATTAATGCCGTCTAATTGGTATCACCACTCAATTAAAGCTGGCTTAATAGATTTCTTTAATGGCAGCCAAATAATTCTTTTTGCTCTTGATGCTCTTCAGGAAGGCTCAATGGCCGATATTAAGAAAGCCCAGCAGAAAGTTAAGAGCTTAAACCTTGGCGCATATTTTATTGACCAGTTAGAAGAGGTGGATGAAGAAGTCTTCGAGTCTCTAAATTCTCGTTTACGGAGAACTGATGCGCCCATCAGGCAGGGTAACATGACCTGTAACCCAGCTAATTTCTGGGCTTATGATTTTTTTAAAGTCCATCCTAAAGAAGATACGTTTTTAATAACCTCCTCTATGATAGAAAACAAAGCGAATCTCCCGCAGGATTATATTGATGACCAGTTAAAAAAGGACGAAGGGTATATCCGGCGCTATGTCTATGGCGAATGGTCAATGGATGTAATGCTAAAATCTGTTGTCTTCTCCAAAGACGCAATTAAACGATTTGAATTACTGGCTAGGCAACCCATAACTGAAGAAGAGGAGTGTAAAATTTACGAACTGCCGGATTCACAAAAAAGATACCAGATGGGGATTGACCCCAGCGAAGGCTCAACAGACCCGTCTAGTATCTGTGTGGTTTCCAACGAAGGCAAAGAGGTGGCCAGATTCAATAAATTTATCCCTATCCATGGCCTAGTTGAAAAGGTTAAATTTCTGTATTACAAATATCACCATCCAAGAATTATTCCCGAAGTCAATGCGGCCGGTTACGCGCTGCTGGAAGGAATTAAGGATTTAAACGTAGCCCAGCGTGTAGTCTTTGAACAGCGTGAGCATTCTGATTCTGATAAGCTGGGTTGGAAAACATCTCATGCCTCAAAGACGGCTTTGATTAGTAATTTCCAGAATCTGTTAAAGCTTAATTTCCCCCAGATTTATCACAAAGAAACCATTGAAGAGTTTAAGACGTTTATTTGGAGTGATGAGTCAAGGCACAAGGGCGCGGGTGCAGAACGTGGCTGCCATGATGATAACGTGATGGCGACCCTGCTGGCCTTCTGGAACATGGAGGGTTACGCCAAGCCGAAAAAGACTGCTGCCCAGATAGAACTGGAAGCCGGTGCGAAATATTTCAGGAAATTTAAACGAATGCAGAATCAAGACTTTATTTAAAAAGTTTAAAAAGGTCGGAGATTTATAAATATAATTATTAATTTTTCACAAAAAATATGTCAAATGAAGAAGAATTATTTGCCGAAGCAGAGTTAGAAGATACTATTGAAATCCCAGAACCCGTGGAAACTATGGAGGAGGGAATAACCGAGGTGGAAGGAGAAGCTGAAGGGGAAGCCGAAGCTCCTAAATATTCCGACAAAGAAAAAGCCGCCTATGCCAGAATGAAAGAAGCTATTTCAGCCATGAAAACTCTCCGGCAGGAAAATCGGGAATTGAAAGCCCAGCTGAATCCTACCGGTAGCGATGTTAGCCGAGATGTTTTAGAGATTGTTAGCGCGTTGGATGGTTACGGAAAAGAGGAGAAGGAAATTATTATAGACTACTCCAAAAAAACTGGCTTATCAGTCAGGGAATCCTTAAATGACCAGATTCTCCAAATGGCCATAAATCAGAAAAGGCGGGAAGTTGAGCACGAGGGGAAAGTCCCTAAACCCTCTGTTTCTGGTGGAGGAGGATTTGGGAGTAAAAGTTATAAAGACGTTGAAAATATGAGTGCTGCTGAACATGCTGCGTTTGAGAAAGAGGAGTTGCAAAAAGATGGCGGCCGGTGGAGTATTTAATTTTTAAACAAAAGAAAGGCAGGTGATAAATATGTCAAATGTAAAAGGTATTGATATAACTCCGGAGAAAGAGGAGTTAGCGAAAAAACTTGAAGCGAGCAGAAAGGATAATGAAAACAAAGACAAGAATCCTCATGTTGCTCCGAAAGTCCCAGCTGATGAAAACTGGAACGAATCCCCCAATAAGGGAATGTAATTTTAATTTTTAAGCAGATAGGAAATAACAAGTATTTCCTAGTAATTATATGGCCGAATCTAAATTAAAACATGACGAGGAAGTGGCGGAACATCAGAAAGAGCAAGAGCCAACGAATCAAGATAAGCGTGATGCCCACTTGCTGAAGCTTGAGAAGCTGCGGAATCACTATGCCGATTTGCGGGAAACAGAGAAGTCGCTAAAAAAGAACGAGCTGTTTGCCGAAGAGGATTTTGCCTTCTTGAAAAACCCGCCTAAGAAAACAAAAGAAGAGCGGGAACTGATGACACCGGAAGAGTATGAACTCTGGTGTGTCGAGTGCGAGCTGTGCGAAGAGTGGGCAAACGAAGGAAAGGTCAAAAAAACAGAGGCCGCTGCGAGGGAAAAAATTAAGCAAGCTAAAGCTACTACTATCCCGATAGAAAAAGAAATTGAAGGGATGACACCAGCCGAGCATGAGGCCTTTGAAAAACTTAACGAGTAATAACATGAAAAAACAAAAACAAAAAACTAAAAAACAAATAAACTATTCCGCTTTATTAAAATCTCTAATTAAAAAAGGCGGTTTAGTTGTTAAGCGTTGGAATGGCAAAAAGTGGATTCCTACTAAATTCAAAGTCTTCTTTAAGAAAACAACATGACTACAAAAGAATTCAAAAAATTAAAAAGACAAATAGATGTTACTATGGGGCAGTTTGAAAAAGAAGCGGTTGAAAACGGGGTTTCTCCAACCTCCAAAGAATTTAACGAAGCGGCTGAAAAGATAATTGAAAAGCTGGTAACTAACGCTGGATTTAGTTATGACGAATTTGCCAACATGGAGGCTAACGAACTTGATAGCGTGGACTTTAATATCAACGTTGGCGAGGGCTTAAAGAACGAACTGGAAAAAATCAAAAAAGAAATTAATGTTAAAGAAATTCCGGCTTTAAAATCCGAAGTTAAAAAAGCAACGGAGAAGATAGCGAAACTAGAAAACGATTTTGCGAACATTTGGGCAGAATTAGCCAAAAGTGGCAAATCATTAGCGGAGGTTAAGGGAAGCAACGACAAGCAGTCAATAGAAACTTCAGCTCAACTGGTAAAGTCTTTAGCCGCGCTCAAAGAGAAAGTTGTAAAACTGGAAACTACTCAACTGCAGCCAATGAAAGGAGTTGTGCAGATATACAAAGGCAATACTCCGCCTGAAGATAAAACAATGTTATGGTGTGATACTTCTGAAGATAACGCGGGAAGATGGTAACAAAAACCGCCTCAACTTTTAATTCTCTCGCATGGGTTGAGGCGGTTTTAAGAAAGCATTAAAAATATTTATTATTTATTAAATCACAATAAATGTATCACCAGCATTACTACTTTTGTTGATAAAATCTATTTTAAGAAATTATGCCAGTTTTGCAGAGCAAAAGGAGATGTAGATTTCCGCACCTGCTTCTGTAAATGCGCGAAGAAACAAGAAAATAAAAATGACCGAGTTAGAGAACATCCAGACAATGCAAAAGTGTCCGAGATTTAATACTTGCTCTATTGCGATTTGCCTATTGGATTATTTCCAAGAAGAAAGAGTTGGTTTGAAAAGCTTCCGCTCTGATGAGCCAAAATGCACTATGGCAAAAAGTATCAGATACCGGATTGGTAAAGATACCAAGTTGCCATACCAAGGACTAACTAAAAGGGAATGGATTGGAAAATATAACTGGGACAAAAAAACACCCGCAGAGAAACAGGTGATTATAGAGAGGGGCAAGAAGTCATTAAGCCGCCTCTGATAAGGGCTTTTGGGGCATTATTTCCCGATTTGCCCCTTGTATCAGAGTTGTAACCCCGAAGTAGTAGTTTATATCGGGTAGCTCTTTAAAATTATAGTTTCCCCATATTTATCCAAGGGGTAGAGCCGCCTTGCAATCTCCAAATATTACCGCTTTTATCAAGGAAGAAATCAACTTCCCATTGTAAAATTTCAGAAGTCGGGATAGAAACATTATGACTTGGCCAAGCTAAAAAGGTTTTAAAGTTAGGATTCCAAAGCCAAGTTGTCCCATCTGTTTTAAGAATAATAGGCTCATTCTGCTCTTGGCTTATAAATGCGATATTATCTGTTCCGATAACTCCTGATAGTCCTTTTTCGCCTTGAATGCCTTGCTCGCCAGTATCTTATCTCCCTTTAGGCCTTGAATATTCCAAGTCAACAATTTGTCATTCTTTTTGCAATCATCTCTCCTAAACCCTTCTCCAATTACATAAACCAACCCGCTTTTTTTAACACAGACGCTGATTGTATCGCCAGCGGCTCTGGTATAAGTCCATAATCCTATTGTCAAACCTACCGCTACGATACTTATTATTAAAATTACTATTGTTTTTTTCATAATATTTTTTCTTTTAAAAAGTTAATAATAAAATTTTTCATTTATTTAATATCTTGCATATTCTCAATCGGTGATTCTTTGGTTTCTCCTTTTTCTGTATATTTTACAATACAAGTATTTCGCCACTCCTCATAATAAATACCCACTATATTATTCCACCTTTGTTTTAAATCTTTTAGTAATGTTTGACATTTTAAATTATTACTAAAGTCTGTGTCTGCCTTGTCTTTTTCCGTTTTTACTTGGTCTGCTTCCGCTTTTGCTCTGTCTACTGCTGCCTTTGCTTGTAGCTCTACCTGCCGTTGCTTTTCAATAGACTTCTGTTTATTTACTTGGCTCACATACCAAAATCCTCCTAAAATAATACACCCCAGCATAAATATTAGCTGCTTTATTGGCAAGAATTAGACAGCGAAGCAAATCCCTAATGTTAATTTTTCCTGATGATGTAGAATAATTATATTTATCTCTTAATTTCATTCCCTTAGGATGTGCAAATTCATTTCTATAAGAATTTACCTTTAATAAATTATTCACTGGAAAATTATCATTATATTCTTTTACAATCTCAATTTTATTTCTAAAAGAAACATAGTTTGATAGTATTCTATAAAAATCTTGCGAAAAATATACATCTGTGCCATCTTCACCTTTTTTAATAATCCCTTCCTTCCTGAATTGATAACCTATACGAATTTCCAGAAGTTCCTCAAGGTGAGCGTGAGTTGAGATTACTCTTGCTTGTAATTCTCTTAATTCCGGCGTTAGATAGGCAGGGTGAATATCCCCCAAATTATCCAGCTCATTCTTTAGTTCATCAATTTCTTCATCAATGGCTTTCCTTCTCATTTTGTTTGCCTTTTTAATAATTTATTCAATTCTTTTTCAGAAATTCTAGTATTCTTGCGGGAAATTTTAATAGTCTTAATTTTGCCAGCCCGAACATAACGATAGAATGTTGGCTCGCTTATACGAAGTATCTGTATTACTTCCCGAATAGTTAAAAGGTTTCCGATTCTTTTTGACATCTATTGATAGTTTAAGGCACTTTTAAAAAATTAGCAAATTATAGAAATTGCAGACTTGTTGATGATAGCTATTGACAGGTTGTGTGGATTTGTTAAAATAGAGGCGTTGAGGATAAATCAGTATAGCAGAAGCTTTTATTTTTTGATAAAATTGTAGAAGCCCGAGAGCTGGTTTATCCTCAACAGATAACTTTTGCTCCTCGGGCTTTTATATTTCTAAAATGAGTTACACGCTAGGCGGTGTTATTCTCCAAAACTTAATAGAAACTCTGCCAATAATGCTTTTAGTTACACCATTTATTTATTGGCTAGTGTTTAAGAAATTAAAATAATTCAGGGAAGCAGTAAGCGGTAGCCAGTGGGGCGGCTTCACTGAACGCTGGCTATCGCTTATTCTGAAATAATTAATAATTTAAAAATATGACAAACTTAAAAATCGGGCTTTATGCCCGCGTATCAACAGACGAACAAAATATTAATACCCAGATAGTAGCCATTAAGGATTTCTGCCAAAGGAATGACTACAAAATAGCTGAGCAGTATCTGGATGTAGGAATATCCGGCTCTACTGATTCAAGGCCGGCATTTAATAAATTAATCAATGACGTTAGAAGCGGCCGGATTAATTGTATTGTGGTTTATAAGTTAGATAGGATTGGCAGAAGTTTGCAGCATCTATTAAATCTTTTTGAAGAGTTTAGATATAGAAAGGTTGAGTTTGTTTCCTTAACCCAAAATATTAATACCAACACTCCGGAGGGAAAAATGTTTTTAAGGTTGCTGATGGTTTTAGCTGAATACGAAAGGGAGCTGATTGTTTCAAGAATTCACAGCGGGCTTGATAGGGCGCGAAAGGAAGGCAAGACACTAGGCAGGCCAATTGGTGCAAAGGATAGCAAACGCAGAAAGCTATCCGGCTACTGGAACAGATGGGCTGATAAGAAGCAGAAAATAAGAGAGTTAGTTAAGGCTTAAATTTATGAGAAAACACAAAACAAACATACCATCCGAGTTGGAAATTTTAAAAGATACATTGAATAGATTAAAGCGCTATACCAAAAAATATCCAGTTGCTTCACTTATGTTGCCCCACGTGGCAAGGTTAATTGAGCTAGAAGAAGAAAATCAAAGTGAAATCAGGAGGGAAATTATCCCAGAATTTTTAGTGCGAGAAAAAAGAGAAGCTGAAAAGAAAGAGTTAAATAAAAAATTAGGGAATATTAATAAAGCTGTATTCTCTGTGTCAAAAAAATATAGCAAAAAACAGATTGAAAAATTGGTTGCCGATTTTAGAAAATAAAATAATAAAATGCCAACAGCATTAGACAATAAAATAATTGCCAAGACGCTGCGCGCAGCCGTCTATGCCAGACTTTCAACCGAAGAGCAGAACCGGCAGGATTTATCCATGCCTAAAGTGCAGATACCCAAAGCCATGGATTATATCAGGGAAGCCGGCTGGCGGTTTATTAAAACCTATACTGATGTTGCTGATTGCAATAAGTTTGATAAGCGCGCCGGCCTGCAGGAAATGTTAAGTGAAGTTAAGGACTTTGATATTATTGTGGTTTATGAGTTTGCCAGATTATGGGGTGATTCAGATTATACCAAGGGGAGGATTTTTAACATACTGGATAAAAACCGGATTCAAGTAACCGCGGTATTACAGAAAACAGCCATAGTAACGCCGGAAGATTATGACCCCAAGTGCATGAACGTAAAAAACCAACGATTAATTTCTGGTATAGGGGTAGCCTATGACCGAGGGAGAAGGCGGGAAAACTTTATGGCATCCAGACTAGCCACAATAAACAATGGCAAGTGCGTAACCTCTCTCATCTATGGCTATGATATTAAAAGAGAAATCCATCCAACTGATAACAAAAGGACAATCGGTTATCGGATTATCAATGAATACGAAGCCTCGGTTTTAAAAAGAATTCTAAATGAAAGAACCAACGGGGGAAGTTTAAGAAAGATTACAGCCGGTTTAAATAAAGATGGCATCAAAACTAAAAAGGGCAAGGAGTGGACTTGCACTAATTTATCGCGCTTAATCAAGAATCCTCTTTGCTGCGGATATTTTTATTGGAATAAAACTCAAGATAGAAAGATGGATGATGAGAGAATCTGTTTGCGGATACCTAAAGAACGCTGGAAGCTGATAACAATTAGCAAAGAGAGGGAAAGATATTATAAGCCGATTGTAACCAAAGAAGTCTGGGAGAAAGCCCAGCAGGTAGGTAAGATTTACTCCAACTTAAAAGGCAGAGCCGGCCATAGTAGGAATATCCTTGCCGGATTGCTTTACTGCGCGCATTGTGGAGGCGGAATGAATGAAACGTCTTTTAGTTGGCGTGGAGGGAAGCTTAAGCCCCTACATCTAACCAGCTACTATGTATGCAGGGAATGGTTACAGAAAAATAAGTGTGATAAGAAAGGCCATAATGCCCAGAGAACAAAAGAGCAGGTAATCAGCGAGGTTGAAAGATATCTTAATTGTCCGGAGGCCTTTGAGATAGCTTTAGCTAGCCAGAAGAATGAAAAAATTGGTGAGAAGAAAAAGGAAATTAGAGGCTGGGAAACGAAGCTCCGCCAAACAGAAACTCGGCTTTATAATTTAAACCTTGATTGGATAGATAGGAAAATAAAAGAGGGCTACTACCATGAGCTATTGCAGAATTTGGAAGACGAACAGATTAAAACCAGAGGCCATTTAATTGAATTAAAAGACGGGTTGAAGGAATTAGAAGAGAAGCGCGAACAAGTCTATAAGGTGCAATCATTGGCCGAAGAGATTAAAGAGGGAATCAATCAATTAGATATTCCACAGCAGAAAATTCTAATGCAGATGTTGATAGAAAAAGTTATAATTATTGACGGAGTGCCTAAGGTTAGCTTTAAAATCTAACGCTATAGAGTGTCCGTTTACAATATCACAATTATTGCCTCATTTTTTATGACGATTTTTGGCTGGTTTATGTTGCCGCGAAACGCCAGATTCTGGTTGGCTGTTTTGGCAATTGTATTTTTTACTATTTTAACCGGCGCTTCAGCTTCTGTTGTTCGCGCCTCTATTATGGGAGTTATGGTTCTGGTGGCGCGACAAGGCGGCCGGCTTTACAGCGTCAAAAACGCTCTAGTTTTTGCGGGCGCAGTAATGATTTTTTTAAATCCTAAAATTTTGCGATTTGATATTAGTTTTCAGCTTTCGTTTCTGGCGACGGCCGGTTTGATTTGGCTGGCGCCAGTTTTTGACCCCGTAATACAACTTTGGCTGTCGCCAAAGGCGACAAACAAAACCAGAATGCCAAAGTTGATATACGGGGTTGAAAGATGGTCTATCACTCAGAAATTTATAGAAATCCTTGTGACCACTTTTTCGGCACAACTAGCAGTTTTGCCTTTAATTTTGGTATATTTTAGCCAATTGTCTCTCATTTCGCCTTTGGCCAATATGGCGATTTTATTATTAGTCCCTTTTGCAATGCTTCTTGGATTTTTAATCGGCGGGCTTGGCATAATTTGGCTTTGGGGCGCTAAAGTTTTAGGCTGGGTTTTGTGGCTTATTCTAACTCTAAAAATTAAAATGATTGAATTTTTTGCCGGCTTGCCTCTAAGCTCTTTAGAAATGCAATGGGATTGGATTTTTGCCATAATTTATTATCTGATACTTACATTATTTCTGCGATGGTTTTATCAAAGACAAAAATCCGGAATTTTGGTGGAAAAATACGCCACAGATAATTAGTTATCGCGAATCGTAAAACAATAATTTTCCCCCTTTGAAAAAGGGGGATTCCCTCCCGAGGCGGGTCCGCCTTTGGCGGAAAGGGGGATTTATATTGAAGACTATTTTTAAAATCCACCCCACCCCTCCTTTTTCAAAGGAGGGCGCATTATTTTACAATTTTAGCCGACTCCAATGATACAAAAGTTTAAACGAAAATTTATTCCCGCTTGGCTTGGTATATTGGCAGTCGTGGCTATTTTTGTGTGGCTGGCGGTTTTTGCCAAGGCGCAAAGTAATTTTCTGGAAGTAAACTTTTTTGATATTGGGCAAGGCAAAGCGATCTTTATTGAATCGCCTGATGGCAACCAAATTTTAATTGATGGCGGGCCGGATAATTCGGTTTTGGAAAAATTATCAGAAAAGATGCCCTTTTTTGATAGAAGCATTGATATTTTAATTTTAACGCATTCGGACTCAGACCATTTAAACGGCCTAATAGAAGTTTTAAAAAGATATGAGATTGGCCGGATTGTGCAGACTGATGCGAAAGATCCTTCTGCCGCCTTCCAGATTTGGCAGAATTTAATTAAAGAAAAAAACATTCCTGTTTTGTTTGCTTTGGGCGGACAGAAGATAAAAATTGGCGAAGGATTTTTAATAGAAATATTATATCCCAATCGATCTTTAGCGCAGGAAACTTTGAAAAACACTAATGCTGGTTCAATCGTAGCGCGTTTAATTTATGGCCAGAATTCGTTTTTATTCACCGGCGACTCCGAAGAGGCGACCGAATCATATCTATTGGGAACTGGCGCCAAAATTGATTCGGATATTTTGGATGTTTCGCACCATGGCAGCAAAAATTCAAGTAGCCAGGAATTTATAGACGCAATTAGCCCCGAAATTGCCGTTATCCAGACCGGTGTCAAAAATCGCTATGGCCATCCGCATCAGGAAGCATTAGATAGATTAAAAGAAGCAAGGATTTTTCGGACCGACCTTTGCGGGGACATTTTAATTTTAAGCGACGGGGGAGAATATCAAATTGAGGCCAGTTGTCCTTAGCCGAACCTATGCCAATTTTGACGCTATCGCGCGAAATTGGCACATTTACGCCAAGCTTGCGCAAAAAGCAGAAATATATTAAACTATATTTACGTTTAATTATTTTTTAACCATTCCAATTTTATGATTCAGCAAAGAGAAAGAAGCTTAGTCCTAATCAAGCCCGACGGTGTTCAGCGTTCGCTTGTTGGTGAGATTATTAAAAGATACGAAAAAACTGGTTTGAAGCTGGTCGCTTTAAAATTTGTCATTCCTGACGAAGAAACAGTAAAAAAGCATTATCTTTCTGATAAAGGATGGCTTGAGTCTGTTGGTAAAAAGGCAATTTCTGCCTATGAAAAAAAAGGAATAGAGCCGCCAATTAAAGACCCAATTGAATGCGGCCAAGCGGTTTTAAATGTTTTGCTAAAATATATAATTTCCGGTCCAGTGGTGGCTATGGTTTGGGAGGGCAGTGAAGCAGTTGGCGTTATCCGAAAAATTACCGGCGGAACAGAGCCTTTAACTTCAGATGTTGGAACAATCAGAGGCGATTTCACAATTGACTCTTATAAATTAGCTGATGTGGATGGCCGGGCAGTGAGAAATTTAATTCATGCCTCAGGCTCATCAGTGGAAGCAGAAAAAGAAATAAAAATTTGGTTTGAAGACGAGGAAGTTATTAAATATCGCTTAGTTCAGGAAAGCATTTTATACGATGTTAATTTAGACGGGATTAAAGAATAGCAAAAAGTAAAAATTAAAAAGTAAGAAGGAAAAACTAAAAGATACAAATTTTAAATTTTCATTTTTACTTTTTAAATTGCAACGTGCCTTATTCAATGAATTATAGCGGTCAGAGCAACAAATGGTTTTCAGTTTTAATCTTAGCCGGATTGCCTTTCTGGATTATTTATCGCTGGCTCAAAAACGATTTGCCGCATATTGAAAGGGAGCCGGGCAAACCAAAAAATATCTCTGGCTAAGCAGAGATATTTTATTTGTGGATAAAGCGTTGAAAAGCAGTGTAAAAATTGTTTACTAATAATTATTAATTTTTATTGACGAATAGAGATTTTTTATTGACAATTAGACTAAGAGCGACAATAATATAATAGCTAAATGACTAAAACATCCAATCCAAGATGAAAATTCTTATTATTGAAGACCAGGAAAAATTAGCCAAGCTGATTAAAAAAGGCCTGGAGCAGGAAGGTTATTCAGCTGATTATCTAATGGACGGCGAATCAGGCCAGAGGCGGCTGGAGCTAAATCACAAAGATTATGATCTATTAATCCTTGATTTGATGTTGCCAAGAAAAAGCGGTTACGAAGTTTGTAAAAATATCAGAGATCTTAAAATATCCATTCCAGTTTTAGTGCTAACAGCTAAAGACGGCGTTGAGGATAAAGTTTCCTTGCTTGATGCCGGGGCGGATGATTATATTGTTAAGCCATTCTCTTTTAAGGAGCTTTTGGCCAGAGTCAGAGCGCTTTTGAGGCGGCCAGAATCAGTTTTGCCCAATAAATTACAAGTTGGAAATTTAATCCTTAATCGCACTACGCGCGAAGCATTCGTTGATAACAAGGAAATCAGGCTTACCTTAAAGGAGTTTGCCCTGCTTGAATTCTTAATGCGTCGTCCCAATCAGGTTGTAGACCGCGAACAAATAATAACCAATGTTTGGGATTTTGATGTTGACTTGTTTAACAATATAGTGGATGTGTACATCAACAAGTTGCGCAATAAAATAGATGGCAAGAAAGCCAGAAAAACAATTGAAACAGTGCGCGGGGTTGGTTATAGAATAAGGGTCTGATTTTGAAATTTGCCAGAATAAAAATCCTGTTCTGCGTTTTGCAAAGCGGGATTTTTTAATTTTCATTATTATTTGTTTCTTTTTTCTTCATTCCCGAAAGCGGGATAGCAATGTAAAAACTAGTTCCCTGATTTTCTTTTGACTCAAACCAAACCTTTCCGCTTGCCTGTTCAATAGCAGATTTAACTACATAGAGCCCAAGCCCTACGCCTTCAGTTTTTTCGCCGACATTTCCGGCGCGGTACATTTTTGCAAAAACTTTTGATTGTTGATTTAGCGGAATGCCAAGGCCGGTGTCGGAAACCTTAATTACCGCATCTGATTTTTGCTTTTTTATCCCGATGCTAATTTGGCCTTTCGGAGGAGTGTATTTTATAGCATTTGATAGCAGGTTTTCAAGAACGATACGCATTATTTTGGCGTCAATTTTAATTGTCGGAAGATTTTTTTCGTAATCTTTATTTAAGCGCAGTTTCTTGCTTTTAATTTGCGGCATTACTTCGTTAATAATATTATCTGTAATTTGAATAATACTTGAGGCTTTAGGCTCCATAGGAAAAGTGCCTAGTTCAATTCTTGAAACATTCAAAAAAGTTTCTATCATTTCTGCCATGCTTTTGATATCTTTTGAAATATCTTTTAAATATTCTTTTCCCTCTTTGTTTATTTCTCCGGCTACGCCCCGCAAAAGCATTTCGGATGTCAGGCCAATTGTTGCCAAAGGCGTGCGCAATTGATGGGCAGCCATAGAAATGAATTCGGTTTTTGCCTGATCTATCTCTTTTTCTATCGTAATATCGCGAAAAACAGATATCGCGCCAATAATTTTATCATCCAATATAATTGGCGTGGCGGTTATTGCTAGAGGAATTTTGATTTTATTTTTTTGGATATAGAAAGAAGAGGGACTAGTTATGGCGCTGGCTGTAATTTTTTTGCCCGAGGACAAAGCAAGCAGAGTCGGCCTTTCCTCGGGGACAATAAGATTGCCCCTTCGATCAAGCAGGGGCACGGCCCTGACAAGTTGTTTATCCTTAAGCGTTTCCAGTTTTCGGCCAGTTAATTCTTCAAAAGCTTTATTGGCGTATAAAATCTTGCCTGAAAAATCAGTCGCCACAATCCCGTCCCCGATGCTTGAAAGCAGGGCTTCGTCTTTAGCTTTTTCCTGTTCCAGCCGCTTGGCGTAAGAGATTAATTTTTCTTCGGCTTTCTTCGGTTCAGTGATATCACGGATAATTGCCGTGAAAAAAATTCCCTCTTCTGTTTCCCATTTGGCCAGCGAAAGCTCAAGGGGAAATTCGGTCTTATCTTTTCTGACCCCTGTCATCTCTATGGTTTTTCCGATAATTTTCTTTCTTTTATTTGAGGCCTGATTTAGGCCTTTTTTGTGCCTGTTATGAAATCGCTCAGGCATAATTAATGTCAGAGGTTTTCCTAGCGCTTCGCTTGGCGTATAACCGAAAATAGCTCTGGCTCCATTGTTCCAAAAAATAATATTTCCCCGAGTGTCGGCAGATATAATGGCGTCATTGGCAGTTTGGGCCACAGAACGGAATTTTTGTTCGCTTTTTTTAAGCGCCTCTTCACTTATCTTGAGATTGCGGAATAAAAAATTAAATGGTTTTTTAAGAGTGGCTTCGATAACGGCTTTATATATAAAATAAAAAGAAAGAATTCTGAAAAGATGGCCAAGCATATTGGTTGGGCCATAGACGCTTATATAGGAAGTGAAGGCTAGTTCAGAAACGATGGCTGTTAAGATGGAAAGGTTAACCATCTTAAAAACCGTCGGATAAATAAATTTTCGTTTTTTAAAAAGAAACACTATCGCTCCAGCTAAAATCAGGCAGATAAAATATTCGCTAATTTTTTTAAACGATGTTAATCCAGAGCCATCAATAAATGCGGTCGGAAAAATTTTCCAAAGGAAGATGGAAAAACCGAGAAGAAGAGTCACCAAGCCATAGACCAGAAAGGCTAGATTAATCTTTATTTTACGCGTCAAGAAAAGCGGCGCGATTAAAAGAGTCGCGCTTTGCATAAATCGTCCGGCCAGCCACAACTGGGTTGATACGTTAGCGCCCATATCCGCGAAAGGAATAATATTTATGCCTTTGTAAGCCAAAAGATGCGCCAAATCAATGGCTGACATAAAAAGATAGCCGATGCCGATAAAAAGCAAATAATGGTTTTCTTGAAGCCTCCGCGAATTCCAAGCCACCATAAAAATTCCGCTGATCACAGCTACGCCAAAGAGCTCGGCGATGCTATGGAAAAGGAGATAATTGCTGCGGCTGATTAGATAAAGGCTGCCCAAAAAAAATACACCCAAAACCAAATCAGCTATGTCAAAATACCTGTTTTCACGAATTGAGCGTTTAATCATTGCGTTTTCCATAGAAGTGTTCTAATATGGCCTAAAGACAGGTTTGGAGGCCGGAAAGTACATTAACATATAAAATAGTTATAGCTTACGCTTTAATAATAATGATTTTCTGTCTTAAAAGCCAGATGTGTGGGTTTTTGTAAAAAATACCGGGATTAACCAAAAAAAGAAGTTAGGGGTGAGAAATATGAATAGTGAGCAGATTTATGAAGATAGACCGGTTGACAAATACCGGAAGGCAATGGAATCTTTATTCAGCTTCGTTTTTCTTGACGCAAATTTATGTATCAAAGAGGCGAGCCCGCGTTTTATTTCTGTGCTTGGCTATGCAGAAGAGGATTTAATCGGAAAAAATATTTTCCTTTTTATTTTGGAGCCGACAGACTTTTTGGAAAAACTAAGATTATTATCATCCTCGGCTATGCGGATAAAAAAATTCCGGCTCAGGACAAAAAGCGGCAAAGAGTTGGTTTTTGTAGCCGATATCATTGAAAATACCGATACAGAAATTGCCATTGGCTTTATTGATTTAGATACTATTCTGGCGGCAGGCAAGGGAGAAGAACTTGATGATAAGACGGAGCTTTATAATTACAAAACTTTTAATTATTTGGCTGTCAGCCGCTTAAGATCGGTTTTTGAATCCGGACATGATGCTGTTTTCTTTATCTTTGATTTGGACGATTTCAAACAGATAAACGATCGGTTTGGCCATGTAGAAGGTGACTCTGCGTTGAGAGAGATCAGGACAATACTTCACGCTACTTTTCTCCGCGGCGGGGATATCATTGGTCGGCGAAGCGAAGCTGGCGATGAGTTTCTGGTTTTGGCCACGGCTGAAGGTCATGATAGAAGAATCAGGATTAATTTGTTATTAAAACGTCTGGAGGCAAATATTTCAGAGAGTAATGAAAAAAGAAAAAAAGCCGGAGGTTACCATAAGTATGATTTATCATTAACCGCTGGTTTTGCCCGTTTCAATCAGAAAAAGAAGCGGTCCCTTAAGGAGTTAGAGAAAATCGCTGATCGGATGATGCTTTGCAGAAAAAAAATTAAAAATATAAAATCAAAAAAATAAAGGGTCTTATAACAAGGCCCTTTTTTCTTGACAGAGATTTTGGCGGACTTATAATTAGGATAGGATTTATTGCTAGCGAGCTCCTTTATGATCTTGGATCAAATTATACTTCCTGGGAGCTCTAAATTGGTTGGCGTTGCTGATTCGTTCGGGACGCTAAATCTGCGGGCACCCACCTGGATTTAAGCCGGGATTCATAAGGAGCTCGCTGGCAGGAAATTATTATTGACCAAGTTCGCCTTGGTTTTTTTGTTTGTATCATTATTGATACGATCGAGCAGGAATGATACAATGCCAGCTGGCTTATTTGGTGTCTGATTTTGTTGACTTTTTGCGGGCGATATAGTAGAAATGAATAAGTATTTTGTAGGTTCTTTTTATCAATAATATTAAACTTCATTTCAAAGGAGGAAATATGGGGAGAAAAGTAAATAAGATCTGCGTTTTTTGTGGTACCGAATCAACAAAAAGACGAAGAAAGTCATGTCCAGAATGCGGAGGAGATATGAAGGACGCTTTTCTTCTTAAAGATAATGATATTAAATCTCTAGAGCAAGGGAGGGCATGGGATGGAGAATCAACAACTCAATGTCATGATCCATAAAAATGGGGTGGGCAAAGAGGGAAATCCTCAATTTAATTTGATTATGGTTTCTGGGGAAGGCACCAGTAAAAAAAGGCCGGATTTTAGAAAACTAGAGGCAAAGATATGGTATAAAATACCAAAAGGCGCCACTCACTACGGGATAAAAAATGGGAGTCTCGGCTTTTTTGCTGCCGCTGATGAACGGATAAATTCTTTAGAGATGTATAGAAGCAAAAATAATAAATGGATTTTTTACAAAATTGAGCCAGGATGCACGGAATTGTCGTTGCCGCATTTCATTCGTGCTTACAACAGCGATGATGGCAAAGCAGGCCATTCTTATGGAAGCGTCATCTTTCGATAAATGGAGTTGAGTTGGACGCAAAAATATACAAAGACGGCTAGCCCCGTCTTTTTTTCTTTTGTGGATAAAGGCATTGACAGCGTTTTGAGTCTTTGTTAATCTTATCGCAGTTATGAATAAGGCTAGTTTACAAGTTTCAATGTGGTTCCGTTTTTATTTTACTGGTTTGGAGACTGGCCTTTTGAAGACGGGCTACTAAGTTAAAAAGCCCGCAAAAGTTTCAAGAAAAAGGCTGGTCTCCAAGACCAGTTTTTTGTTACATCCGAATGGCGTAAAATTCCATACGAATTACGCCTACGCGAATAAAATTTTCTTTAACAATTAAATAATAAAAAAAGGAGGTGAGGTTTATGTACGGAGTCTATAGGCGATTAGGCGATGGATTCAAGAGATCATCCAGGAGTTATTATCCGGGTCATTTGGGTCAGGTGGATGAATTATCTACTGTGTTTCAAGGCGGCGTCGAACAATTGAACGATTTTATTTGGGCTGACTCAGTCCATGGTCTCAAAGTAGCAAAGAAGGAAGGGGAGCCGTGGATAAGAAATTCAGATTGTTTGGCGGCGTCACATTAATTTTTTAAAGAAAAGGGGGGCGAAAAATTGAAAGAACTAGCTATAACAGGATCGGCGCGAGGTCGACCAACCGGATACCCGGGGCTGATTAAAACAGAAAGAAAAGACGAAATCTGTTTCGGTCTTTATTCCAGAAATAACGGTGTTTTCAGGCGCCTGGCGATAACTAAAAATCTTGCCGGATTTGCGATATTAACCCGAGGCGATGTCGTTATTGAAGCGAAAAAAGAATTTCTTGACACTAAAATTTTTCTAGCGACATTTAAGAAGTTTGAGGCAAAGGGCGAGATAAAAGTGATTAAAGCCGAAGGCGAATCGTGGAATTCTAAAACTCAAGATGATTAAGGGAGGAAAAAAATGAATATTTATTGCCCCAACTGTAAAAAAAGTTTTCGGCTTGTGGAACGTCTGCAGAACAGAAAAAAGAAAATAACCTGTCCTCGTTGCGGTTATGATATGCCGGTCGAGAAAAAAAGCAATGGGAAATTTGACCTTTTTAATCCGAGTATTTCAAGGAGGGCAGCAGGACTATGAATGGAGAAACAGCTGAATGTTTTTTTGGCATCAATGCCAAGGTAACGAATGGTTTAAATCGTCTCAGAGGCGTGGGCATTCCAAAGCGGATACCCGATGATTATAAGGAAAAAAGAGACCATTTTGCCAATCTCTCAAATATGCTCTGCGGCCCATCTGTTTTAAGAAAAAGAAAAGAAGCAGACAAAAGTTATTTTGTCAGTAAGGAGGTTTTAAATGGCAGAAAATAATATCATGAAAAATGAATGCTGCGGTTGCCCGATGAATAACGGCGACAATTGCGGTATTTGTGTGCCTCGTCATCGGCGACCAGAAGTTGCAGAAGTTCCATCTGGCAGTTTGCATCAGAGTGTTCGGGACAGCTTACTGGCCCAGCGCATCAATGTGGATTCGGTTCTTGAATGCATGGCCAAAATTAACGCCAGATGGTATTAGTTCTTTTCAAAAAATTAAAATAAAAAAAGGGGAATCCAATTCTCCTTTTTTCTTTTTAAAATTCACGATATCTTGATTGGTCGGACTGCCGGGAATTGAACCCGGGTTACACCCACCCCAAGGGTGCGTAATGCCGTTATACGACAGTCCGGAAATGAGGTCAGATTAAATGATTGTCTTTAAGCAGCTTCATAATATCCTCAACCGGCACTCCTCCGCTAAATTCGCGTTGGCCGGTCATCTGATCCGTAAAAGTACATCGATGAATACCGAGTAACCTTGCTTTGCCGTCTGTTTCTAATTTGATTACTGCGCCCCCGCTCATGCCGGGCATAGTTTCGTCTTTAGTATATGTTTCTGTGGTGACAATCGGAGCGCTGCCTTCTTGTGCCGATTCGCTCTGGTTGCTGTTTTTGCCTGCTGCTTCTATTAAAAATTTATGCGTGTATAATTCTAAGTTGCGGAATCTCTCGTCCGGGCGATACGAGATATGATCAGGAATCGTCCCAAGTCTTTTTGTTATCGCTACTGCAAAGGGAAAGCCAAGGGGATGGCCTATAACAGCAAGTCTTTCATCGGGAACGGGCACTACTTTGTCATCGCCGGAGATCTCGTCCTTATCCAATTCCATTGCCTCGGTGCCGGCGAATAATTCTTCTATCCCTTCGGGGATTTTTAAGACCGCGACATCGTTTTTTTTGTCTTTGGCGAGCACCTTGAGGGTTAGCATTTGTGTGTTGGCAAATGTGGTGTTTAAAGACTCTTGTTTCTCGCAGACATGGGCGTTAGTTAGGACAAATTTTTTGTTGCCTTCTTTTATTATGACGCCGCTTCCCAAACCATCTCTGCTCTCCAATATAACTACCGCTTTCATCGCTTGAGATATTTTTTCAAGATATTTTTTAGCTTCTTTTGGGCTTTCCTCTATAAATTTCTTCCCGAGAATCACTTCGGGTTTATTGTAGAATGGCGATTCCGATTCAAGAGCCAGCCATCTGGTTGGATCAGCCATTTTGCCAGGTCTATAAATTTGTTCGGGTAGCTGGGGCGAAATTGCTACTCCGCCTTTTTCTTTAATCTGCTCAAAAATTTTTTTACAGATTTCGGGATGATATTTTGACGAATAATCCATATCTTCAATTGCGATTGATTCTTGGCTTCTCTCTGGCGCGATAGCATCTTTGGGATTGGGCAACATTAAAAGGCCAGCTAGAGTAAAGGCGCCAGCTATTCTTTGAAGTTTTGCAAAGAATTGGCCTTTCGGGGTTGCTTCAAGTTCTTTAGCAAATTGCCATTCCATTGTATCTTTACTTTCCTTCTTTTCTGGCTCGGGTGCCTCTTCGGGGTTAAATTTTAATTCAAAATGATTTCTAAAACTCATAATGCATGCGAATGGCGTAAAATTCTATACGAATTGCGCCCACGCGAATAGTACAGACTTATATAGACTCAATAAATCTTTTAATTTGCTCTAAATTATTGGTTTGGATTTGCACGAAGAAAAACTGCACCAGCTGGGCCATTTTGGGAATATCAATTTGTCCGCCTTTTAATTTAGTAGCCAGTTTCAGCGATAGCTTTTCTGATAAATTTTCAATTTCTTCTGTTATTAACATGATTTTAATCCAAAAAATGCCAAAATAAATTTGGCATTTTCTTTAGTGCAAGATTGAGAAACCCGGGTTATTTGTGGGCTTTTTTTATGCATTTTGTGCAAGCTTTAACCCGTTTGCCGCTGGGCAAAGTTAGCCATTGCAAATTAGGATATTGCCGGCTTTTATTTGTCGGGT
The DNA here is from genome assembly GCA_016208745.1 of Candidatus Portnoyibacteriota bacterium. Lineage (GTDB taxonomy): Bacteria > Patescibacteriota > Minisyncoccia > Portnoybacterales > GWB1-42-6 > JACQXN01. Next base: position 31,126 of record JACQXN010000012.1, read on the forward strand.
TAAATTTGCCACGAAGTTTGACCAATGTTACACTGGTTCTAGATGTTTTGCCGCAAAGGGTGCAAGATTGAGCCATAGATTTATTTTTACTTTTCTGCTAACCCCAGTACCAGAGCAAGCTCGATACGGGGCAGGCAGAAAAGCATGTCCCGTACCAATCGCCGCAGGCGATTTGGTGCGGGATAACCAAAAGATTACTTGCAGGGCATAAAATTTTGATAAAATCAGGCTCTCCGCCCAAGGCGGATAAAATCGCTATGCCCGCCCCGCCTTCGGAGTGCGATACACGCGATTTTTACGCTCATCTCGCCACGATTTTATCACGAATATAAAGAATCGATGTTTAACTCTGGAAGTTGATATACTGGGTATGTCTGGATTTCAGCAGGGATTATTTTTATACATCATTATTATCTTGTCAGCCATTATTCATGAATATGCTCATGGCTGGATGGCTTATAGAGAAGGCGACCCAACAGCCAAATATGCCGGTCGTCTGACTTTAAATCCAATCGTTCATATGGAATTATTTGGTACGGTTTTGCTGCCGCTGGCTCTTTTATTAACAACCAATATGTTCTTTGGCTATGCCAAGCCAGTGCCGATTAATCCTAATAATTTTAAAGACCAACGAAGGGGATTGATTTTAACTAGCGCCGCCGGCCCGTTGTCCAACTTGCTGATTGCTGTAATTTTGGGAATGGTGATTAGGTTTTTCCCGGGTTTAACCATCAGCCCCCTTATCGCCTATATTGTCTTTATCAATATCTGGCTAGCCTTGTTTAATCTTTTGCCCGTGCCGCCGCTTGATGGATCAAAATTACTTTTTGGCTTAGCTTCCGGACGGGCGGGGAGGGCAGTGGATTTTTTACAAGGTACGGGTTCCTGGCTTGGAATTGTGGTCGCGCTTCTTTTAGCTTTTACTTTCTTGCCGGCCTTAAGCAATATTATATTTAAATTAATTATTGGTTCCGGTTTTTCTTTTTAAGGATATAGCGTTAAGTTATTGACAAGAGATTTTTTATCCATTAAGATACAATCAACACTTGAATTTTAAATTAAATAGGGTTGGAATGGCGCGGTTTTTTTATTAAAAAATCCGAGTCCGCCCTGGGCGGGCGAAGGATTTTTTGGTTACAAGATTATATAGAGAATTCCATCTTAAAATTTTAAGCACATTAGCATGCCGACTATTCATCAACTAATCAAACGTCCTAGAAAAATCGTAAAATATAAGCCCAAGGCTCCAGCGCTTTGGCGCGGTTTTAATGTTTTAAAAAACAGGCCGTCAAGGTTTCCTTCGCCATTTAAACGGGGAGTTTGCACAAAAGTTACAACTACTACTCCCAAAAAACCAAATTCCGCTTTGCGCAAAGTGGCTAGGGTTCGTTTAACAAATGGAATGGAGGTAACCGCGTATATTCCCGGTGAAGGGCATAATTTACAAGAGCATTCAGTTGTAGTTATAAGAGGCGGCAGGGTTAAAGACTTACCCGGTGTCAGATATCATATTGTGCGTGGAGTGCTGGATACAGCTGGAGTCGATGGGAGAAAACAGCAAAGGAGCAAATATGGAGCCAAAAGACCTAAATAACAATTAACCTAATTACTCTAATTTCTAATTGACCTAAATAATTCTCAATAAAAATCTAAATTCTGAATGTTTAAATTTCAAAATTAGACATTTAAAAATTGGGATTTTATTAGAAATTAGTAATTAGAAATTGGGGGTTGAACCAGATCTATTAGAAAGAATAAAATTCTAAACCCGATAAAGTTATGAGAAGAAAGAGAAACTTCCAGAGGGAAATACTGCCTGATCCAAAATATCAAAATATTTTGGTGGCAAAATTTATCAATCATTTAATGACTGAGGGCAAAAAATCAACTGCCCAGAGGGTTCTTTACGATGCCTTTGATTTAATTGGCGAACAGAAAAAAGATCCCCTGGCAATTTTTGATGAAGCAATTAAAAATGTTTCCCCGATTCTTGAGGTTAAATCACGCCGAATCGGCGGCGCTAACTATCAGGTGCCTCGCGAAGTCAGAGGCGAAAGAAAAATCGCTTTGGCAACAAGGTGGCTTTTAACTGCATCAAGGTCACGTAAAGGCATGCCGATGTCAAAACGATTGGCCGAAGAATTTTTAGCAGCCAGCCGAAATGAAGGCGCGGCGATTAAGAAGAAACAAGATACACATCGGATGGCCGAAGCTAATAAGGCTTTCGCGCATTTTTCCTGGTAATTTTGAAAATTGAAAATTAAAAATTAAGAAGGAAAAACGATAATTCAAAATTAGAAACCGGTTTTTAATTCTTCATTTTTACTTTTTCATTTGAGCTATGCGAACCTTTCCTTTAGAAAAAACTAGAAATATCGGCATTATTGCCCATATTGACGCCGGCAAAACCACAGTTTCTGAGCGGGTTCTTTTTTATACTGGAAAAAAACACAAAATCGGCGAAGTTCATGAGGGCGAGGCAGAAATGGACTGGATGGAGCAAGAGAGGGAGCGAGGCATAACAATTACTGCCGCGGCTACTACATGTTTTTGGCCCCAAGAGCCAAAAGATAAAACCTGTCAGATAAATATCATCGATACGCCCGGCCACATTGATTTTACGGTTGAGGTCCAGCGTTCTTTAAGAGTGCTTGACGGAGCAGTGGTTGTTTTTGACGGCGTGGCTGGAGTTGAGCCGCAATCAGAGACTGTCTGGCATCAGGCAGATAAATACAAAGTGCCGCGGATGTGTTTTATTAATAAGATGGACCGCATGGGCGCTAATTTTGAAAAGAGCCTAAGGTCAATTCACGAAAGGTTAACGCCTAATGCCGTTCCGGTTAATCTTCCTATCGGCGCTGAAGATAATTTTTCTGGTTTAATAGACCTTTTTAAAATGAAAGCTATTAGATTTGAAGGCGCCAACGGCGAACTTATGAAAAGCGAGGAAATCCCTGCTGAACTTAAAGAAAAGGCGGAAAAATATCGCCATGATTTAATTGAAAAGATTGTTGAGCAAGATGACGAATTAACTAGCCAATATTTAGAAGGAGCAGAAATTAGCGAAGATGAATTGAAAAGAGTTTTGCGACAAGCGACAATTAATTCAAAGCTGGTTCCGGTTTTAACTGGTTCTGCTTTGAAAAACAAAGGAGTGCAATTGATGCTGGACGCGGTAGTTGATTACTTGCCGTCGCCGGCTGACTTGCCGCCAGTTGAGGGATTTGATTTAAAAGATGAAACTAAAAAAATAGTTAGAAATCTAATTGATGATGAACCATTTGCTGCTTTGGCTTTTAAAGTGGCGACTGATCCTTTTGTCGGCCAGCTGACATTTTTCAGAATTTATTCAGGGGTTTTAAGGGCCGGCTCGTATGTTTTAAATTCAAGCTCTCTGGAAAAAGAAAGAATCGGACGGATTTTAAGAATGCATTCAAAGCACAGGGAGGAAGTGAAAGAAATGTATAGCGGTGAAATTGCCGCAACTGTTGGTTTAAAAGCCACGGGCACAGGCGATACTCTTTGTGACCCGGATAATCCGATAATTTTGGAAAAAATTGTTTTTCCTGAGCCAGTCATTTCTGTCGCCATTGAGCCAAAAACAAAGGCTGATCAGGAAAAAATGGGCACTGCTCTGCGCCGCTTGGCCGAAGAAGACCCGACCTTTAGAATTCGCGGCGACGCAGAAACCGGCCAAACAATTATTGCTGGCATGGGCGAATTGCATCTGGAGATTATCGTTGACAGAATGCTTCGCGAATTTAAGGTTGAAGCCAATGTCGGCCGTCCGCAAGTCGCTTATAAGGAAACGATTAAAGGTACAGCCGAAGCAGAAGGCAAATATGTCAGACAAACCGGCGGTCATGGTCAATATGGTCATGTTTGGTTAAGAGTAGAGCCGCGCGAGCGAGGAGCGGGATTTGAATTTATTGACGAGATTAAAGGAGGCATTATTCCGCAAGAATTCATTCCAGCCGTTAAAAAAGGCATTCAAGAGGCAATAGATAAAGGCGTTTTGGCTGGCTATCCGGTGGTTGATTTGAGCGTCAGCCTTTATGACGGCTCTTATCATGATGTTGATTCTTCCGAGGTTGCCTTTAAGATCGCTGGTTCAATGGCTTTACAGGAAGCAACTAAACGAGCTAAACTAGTTTTGCTTGAACCGATTATGAAACTTCAGGTGATAACTCCAGAGCAATTTATGGGAGATGTGATTGGCGATATTAGCGCCAAAAGAGGCCAGATTGATGATATAGAGGAAAGAGGCGAAGGCGCTTTCCGCACCAAAGTCATAAATGCTAAAGTTCCTTTGGCTGAAATGTTTAGTTATGCCACCAATCTAAGATCAATGACGCAGGGCAGGGCAACATCTACAATGGAATTTGATCATTACGCCGAAGTGCCAAATAATATTGCGCAACAGATTGTGGAGGGAAAGCGGAGATAGCAGAATAAATTAAAGATTCAAAGTTAAAAGTTAAAAATTAATGAGTGAAAAATTTTTGAACAAAAATTTTTCACGAATTCCTAAATTTTACCTTTTTCATTTTCAACTTTTAATTTGAGCGAAGCGATCATGTGGGAAACCATAAAAAGAGTATTGCAAAAACAAAAAGGAACTTGTATTATTATAGAAGAAGGAAAGCCGGCATACGTGGTGGTGAGTTTTTCTGAATACCAAAAATTCTTAGATAGTGGGCCAGAACCCAGAGAGCCTTTTGAGGTTAAGGTCGGGGCTAATATTTCTGAAGAGCAGCTATTGGAAAAAATAAATCAGGAAATAACAGACTGGAAAGTCGCCCAAGTCGAAGAGCAGGCAGCGCAAAGACTAGCTGAAGAGGCCTTGGATGAAGAGGTTAAAATTGAAGACTTGCCAATATAGCTATAGATAAAGGATCGGCGCTAATAAATATGGGAGGGCATTTTTATTGACAAAAGGTGAATTTAGCTATAGAATCATAATTGCTTTTAATATATAATAAATTTAATTTACAGAATACAGATTAGTGCAGATATACAGATAAAGAATTGCTTTTAAGCGGCAATTGTCCATCTGTATATCTGTAGATAATCCGTAATCTGTAGAGAAATCATGGCAGAGAAATTTGAGCGCACAAAACCCCATTTAAATGTGGGAACCATTGGTCACGTTGACCATGGCAAAACAACTTTAACAGCTGCAATGCTGCATGTTTTAAGTTTGGCCGGCCTTAAGGCAACAGAGCGGAGCGTTGATCAAATTGACTCAGCTCCAGAAGAAAAGGCTCGTGGGATAACGATTGCCACTTGTCATGTTGAATACGAAACAGCCAGTCGTCATTATGCTCACATTGATTGCCCGGGGCACGCCGATTATATTAAAAACATGATTACTGGTGCCGCTCAAATGGATGGCGCGATTTTAGTAGTGGCCGCCACTGATGGCGCGATGCCTCAAACAAGAGAGCATATTTTGCTTGCCAGACAGGTTGGCGTGCCGGCAATTGTCGTGTTTTTAAACAAAGTTGACCAAGTTGACGATCCTGAACTCGTTGATTTAGTTGAGCAGGAAATCAGAGAACTTTTAACCAAATACGAATTTCCTGGCGATAAAACTCCTATTATTCGCGGCTCGGCGCTTAAAGCTCTTAGCGCAAAATCAGCTGATGAAGAAGCGGCCAAACCGATTATGGAATTGGCTAAGGCATTGGATGAATTTATTCCAGAGCCGGCCAGAAATACAGATCAGCCTTTGTTGATGCCAATTGAAGACATCTTTTCTATTGAGGGTCGCGGCACAGTTGTCACAGGGAGAATTGAGAGAGGTATCGTGAAAGTTAATGATGAGATAGAAGTCGTTGGGCTAAAACCAACTCAAAAAACTGTGGTCACCGGCATTGAAATGTTTAATAAATCATTAGACGAAGGAAGAGCTGGTGATAACGCAGGCATTTTACTGCGCGGTTTGAAAAAAGAGGATGTTGAAAGAGGTCAGGTTATTGCTAAACCCGGCTCTATCACTCCGCATACTGAATTTGATGGTGAAATATATATTCTAACCAAAGAAGAAGGCGGCAGACATACGCCATTCTTTAAGGGTTATAAGCCCCAGTTTTATGTCAGAACAACCGATGTAACCGGCGAAGTTGAATTGCCCGAAGGCACAGAAATGGTTATGCCCGGCGACACAGTGAATTTAAAGGTCAAATTAATCGGGCCCGTGGCCATGGAAGAAAAAATGCGCTTCGCTATCAGAGAAGGCGGGCATACTGTTGGCGCTGGCGTTGTTACCAAAGTCATTAAATAACATAATTTTTTAGGTTCTTTTCAACAATGCCGTCAACAACCAAAAAGAAAGAAAAAGCAGAAGAAGAAATTAAGCAGAAGATCCGTATTAAAATCCGGGCCTATGATCACAAAGTTATTGATCAGTCTGTCCGGCAGATTGTGGATACGGTTTTGCGATACGGAGCCAGCATTTCAGGTCCGGTGCCCTTGCCGACCGAGATTCATAAATATACGGTTAATCGTTCTACCTTTGTCCATAAGGACGCCAGAGAGCAATATGAAATGCGGATGCATAAACGTCTGATTGATATCTTAAACCCCAACCCCAAAGTGATTGATGCCTTGATGAATTTGAATTTGCCGGCCGGGGTTGATATTGAAATCAAAATGTAGCATGCGAATGGCGTAAATTCACACGAATACGCCCATGCGAATAGAAAATATGTTTCTTTTGGCGGTCTTATTTTTTGCAGGTTGCGCAAAAAATAAGACCGCCAAGGTTACAACAATCAATCCCAATTTATTATTCTTTTTAACCTATAACACTTGTGTCGGATAGTTCAGAAAAACTCGGGCTAGACCTGAGTTTTTATTTGGAAAATTTAAGTTATGAAGTTTATCTTGGCCAAAAAAATAGGAATGTCGCAGATTTTTGACGAGCAGGGGAATGTTGTGCCCGTGACGCTTGTTGAGGCTGGGCCATGCGTGGTCACGCAAGTTAAAACAAAAGACAGCAAGGATGGATATGATGCGGTTCAGATTGCTTTTGGAAGTAAAAAAAGAACGAATAAACCGCAAGCCGGACATCAAAAAAAAGCCAATATTGATAAAGCAAAATGGCTGAGAGAATTTAGAGTGGAGAATCTAGAAGTTAAATTAGGTGATCAAGTAAAAGCCGATGTTTTTAAAGAAGGGGATTTTGTGAAGGTGAGCGGATTAACAATCGGCCGCGGGTTTTCCGGAGTTGTTAAGCGCCATAATTTCGGCGGCGGGCCAAAATCGCACGGCCAGAAACACGGCTTGCGCGCGCCCGGTTCAATCGGCGCCACCTTTCCCGAAAGAGTTCCCAAAGGCCGCAAAATGGCTGGCCGCTACGGCGGAGAGAGAGTGACGGTTAGAGGCTTAAAAATAGCGAAAGTAGATTTGGAAAATAATATAATTGCAATTAGGGGAGCCGTGCCTGGAAAACGAGGGACGTTGTTGGAAATACAGAGCGTGTAGAATACTGCGAAATACGAAAGGGTACGAATATGCGAAATTCCAAAAAAACATTTTTCGTACTTTCGTATGATTTCGTATTTCGTAGTTAAAATAAAAAACGCCATCGCGGTTT
>JACQXN010000026.1 GCA_016208745.1 Candidatus Portnoyibacteriota bacterium
CAGGAAGGGGATGATTTAAATTACATAAACAAACGGGTTGGATTTTTAAAATCCAAATTTAAGGAGATTTTTTTAAGTGCTGATTATATTCAATGTATTAGTATTTTTTTGGCAGATTGGGCAAAAAATATGGGGACAAGATGTCCGATTGAAGTTGTGCCAAATGGAGTCAGCCTAGATAAATTAAAAAGTAAAAATGAAGAAGTAAAAACCGAAATTCACAATTTAAAGAATAAATTAGGCATCAAGGAAAGTGAAAAAGTTATTATTACTGTTTCTCGCTTAGTGCTAAAAAACGGCGTAGGCGATTTGATTGAAGCAGTTGCCAAAATGCAAAATACAAATTACAAATTACTTATTCTGGGTTCCGGGCCGCTGGAGGAAAGTTTAAGGTTGAAAGCTAAAAACTTGAATTTGGAAAATAGGGTGATTTTTTTAGGTGAGATACCAAACGAAAAAGTGCCTGAATATCTGGCGATTTCGGATGTTTTTGTCAGGCCGTCTTTGTCAGAGGGACTGGGCAATGCTTTTTTGGAGGCGATGGCCGCAGGGGTGCCGGTTATTGGGACGGAAGTTGGTGGGATACCCGATTTTCTAAAAAATGGCGAGACTGGTCTGTTTTGTAGGGTCGGCGGCTCAAACGACATTGCCGGGAAGATTGAATTATTATTGTCCGATAATGATTTAAGAAATAAGCTTATTATCAATGGTCGCAGATTGGTTGAAGAAAAATATAACTGGGATGGGATTGCGGAAAAAATGGGAGCAATAATTAATCAGTTAATTCTTTGAATTACGAAACTAACTTGGTGCCTCCCCTCCTCAGTTGAGGAGGGGACAAAGGGGTGGTGTTGTCATAGTCAGCACCCCACCTTAATCCTCCCCTCATCTGAGGGGAGGAGGAAATCACATTGCGCGATTTAAAGCCATTTAAAAAACCGTCCCATAGTTTGCGGGGCGGTTTTGTTGTAAAAAGAGAACAATCAGGTCTCGTGCCTCATGGCAGCATGTAGTTCAATTCGTTCCCAAATCTCGGGGATCGTTTTTGCCTTATCCATAGGAACATCATAAAGCCGCATTGTGCCATTGCACGAACCTGACTTACAGCCAATAATATCCGAATCTTTCATTTCGTCGAGCCAGAAAAGGCGAACGTAATGGCAAGTCTCACAGATGTAGACAAGAATGTGATTCCAATCTTTGATTTCACCTTTAGGGATCACATTGTCAATTCCGTGAGTTAAAATCAATCTGCGGAGAAAATCTTGTCCAAACATAATTTTTTCCTTTCCCCGCCTCCTAAATAATAATTGATTAGCGGCTAATGATTAATCGCTATTGAAAACTCCAAAGCCGTCATTCCCCCATGAATCGGACATTCCTCGTTTGGCTGAGGAAAGTCATTATGAATCGGGCATTCATTGCTCAGGTGATACGGTCCGCCGTCTCCCTTCTTCCGATTATCCGGCGGTGGGTTTTGGCAGTCGCATTCTTTCGGGCAGGTGCATTTCGTTACCCCGATTTTTATGAGCAATTTTTTGAAGAAGTCTTCAAACCACCAATAAGCTTTGCGCATCCATCCGATTCCGATTGGCGCTTTCCAACATGGCCAGCAAATTTCAGCTTCGTCGCCATCTACCGCCACATAATATCTAAATTTGAAAAATCCGCAAGCGGGGCATCGGCCGAATGTTGATTGGCATAGTCCCAGTAGTCCAAAAACGAATCCTATGGCGCCGTAATATAGCCTTTTTGCTTTGATAATGCTGTATCTTTTAAGGCGATTCATCATGGTTCTCCTCTCTTTAGGTAACTTTTTTAAGATTGTTTGCCCATATTATTTTATAAAATTTATCAGCCGCCTCTTTCAATTGTGCGATTTCGGCTTCAGAAAAGAGCGTGGATGGGTCTGATTGCGAAAGAGCTTTTGATACTTCAAATTCTTTCCATCCTACCATCACTAGTAAACCAGCTAGCTGTAGTCTGTCCAGCGCGTGGTTGACGGTTTCTGTGTGTGGATAAATCCTTGAGGTGTCAAAGATGAAATCCCTAAACAGCGAGCTTAAGGTCGGGTCTTGCGATAGTGTATATATAGCCGATTCGATTTTAGGCTTATCTACCGCAAAGCGTGTTCCCTCGCCCAGAAAAGCGAAAATGAATTTTATTGTATCCGATGGCACTCTGATTTCTTTCATTCCCCTCGTCTCCTTTTTAGTTTTTCTGCCTCTCTTTCCATGCGACGTAGTTCGGTTATATTGATTTCTTCCGGTGGGTGTATTCCGAGCGGGCCGACGGTCCCTCGGAGGCTGGACATCATCGCGTCTACATTTGGCGTTGTCAGCACTGTTTTTGTTTTTTGTTTTGTTCTTTCTCTTTGAGATAGCTCAGGAGAGAGAAATCCGTCTGTCGTGAATTTTCTCGGATCACTAAGCAGCATGCCTATCTGTGTTTCTGGGCGATCGGCAATCGCTGAGCTAAGAGGCAGTGTTAATGTTCCGTCATTGGGGCCAAAGATTATTTCTCTCTTTTTTCTTCTTGGCATGAGAAACTCCTTTCTATAGCCTCAAGGGCTCTTTTTGTGTCCTGTTCGTCGAGTAAATACATCATTTCTGATTTTGCCCTCCTTATAATATCGCTTGGCCTTTCTCCGGGGGAAGCGTCGGGATCATCGCAAGTGCGTCTATAGCGATTATTATCTATCCGCAATGTTGTTAAATCATATTTTATCCGACGGAGCCTGCCTGCCTTTTTTGCTACCCTCATTGCACTTCGTATGCGCATATAAAGTCTTCTTCTGGACTAATGTCCTTTTATTTTGTAAAAGAGCAATATTTTCAGTTAGTTATACAATGATTGATTTTAGCCGTCTTTTGTTGTAAAGTAAAGCTAAATCGGCGATTGTGGCCTTATTTTATTATGAGAACGCATGAAGGCGCAAGAGGGGTTCATCAAATCTCCCCTAACCCCTCCCCGTATCAAGTACGGGGCAGGCTCTAAAGGAGGAGAATCGTTCCTTCTCTTTAGGGAGGGTCAGGGAGGATTTTGCATCATTTATAATTATTAGCGAATGCGACTTTTAATTACCACCGGTATTTTCCCGCCCGATATTGGCGGGCCGGCGACGCAAATTGAGCAATTGGCTTCTGACTTGGCGAAAAATGGTTTTTCTGTTAGCGTTTTAACTTACGGCGCGCCAGAAAAAAAGGCACGGAATTTTAAGCTTTTTAGCGTTTCTAGGGCGTGGCCAAAATTTCTGCGGCAGCTGGTTTTTGGGATTAAAACTTTTTTTCTGGCGCGCGAAAATGACATTATTTATACCACTGATTTATATTCACCCGGCCGCTATTCAATGTTAGCAGCGAGATTATGGCGAAAGAAATTCGTGGTTCGTTTCGCCGGTGATTCTGCTTGGGAAAAAGCGTTTAATTCAGGCTTGATAAAAGATAATATCTTGTTGTTCCAGGAAAAAAGGTATAGCGAGAAGATTGAAGAATGGAAAAGAAAAAGAGCGGAAATTTTAAAATCAGCTGATGCGGTAGTGGCGGTTAGCGGTTTTATGAAGGAGCTGGCTATAGAAATAGGCTGCGAGCCGGAGAAAGTAAAAATTATTTATAACGCGGTTGATTTTGCCGGGCCGTTTCCTGCGGCGCAGGAGCCGGCGCGTCCAACCTTGGTTTTTTCTGGAAGACTAACGCCGTGGAAAGGCGTCTCTATGTTAATTCGTGTCGTCGCCAGATTAAAACAAAAATACCCGGATATTGTTTTTGAAATATTAGGGATCGGTTCGGAAATTTTAAATCTTAAAGCTTTGACGCAAGAGTTTGGTATAGAAAAAAACATTAATTTTCATGGCCAAGTTAGCGAGCAGGAGACCCATCAAATTTTTAGCCGTTCAACAATTTTTGTTTTAAATACTAATTACGAAGGCTTATCGCACGCGATTTTACACGCAATGGCAGTTGGCATTCCTGTCATCACGACGCCAGTAGGCGGCAATCCGGAATTAATCCGCGATGGAGAGGATGGTTTATTGGCGCCCTATAATAACGAAGAAGAATGGTTTTTAGCAATAGATAAATTATTGCAAGACAAAGATTTACGGGAAAAATTTACTGGTAAAAGCAAGGAAGTTTTGGAAAAATTTAAATGGTCGGAATTACTGGAGAAGACGGTAGAGGTTTTTAATGATTTATTCCCTCCTTTAGAAAAGGAGGGGTAGGGTGGATTTTTTAAATCCCTCCCAGCCTCCCTTTAAAAAGGGAGGAGAAAACGATGAGAAAAATTTTATTAATTAATCCAGCTTTCAATATCGCCAAATCAAAATACGACACCAGTCTTTCGGTCGGGCTTTTATGTTTGGCCTCCTATCTTTATAAAAAAGGCGTGCCGGTTAAAATTATTGATTGCGCCAGGCAGGAAAATTGGCAGAAGATTTTAGAGGAAGAATTGCCGCAGGTTAGTTATGTTGGTTTTTCGGTTATGACAACCCAGATTCCTTCCGCTCTGCAAATTGCCTGGCAAATAAGGCATTTTTTCCCATGGATAAAATTAATTTGGGG
>JACQXN010000008.1 GCA_016208745.1 Candidatus Portnoyibacteriota bacterium
CGGAAATATTGTCTTTGGTAATCGCTTCCTGGTCAGGCACATCAACGGCCTTGGTGCGCATATCAATTTTCTGATAACCCTGGATTATCGGCCAGACCAGCCGCCAGCCGGGCTCCATAATGCCGGTATATTTGCCTAGCGTAAATTTAACTCCTCTTTGATACTGATTAACCTGCCTGATTGAAATAATCAAAAGAACGAATAATGCTATTAAAATAATATAATATATGGACATAGTTTTTTAAAATTAATAATTATTTATCCAAGCCTTAAATCACAAGAGATTTTTAGCCCATAAAGCGGCTCTGTCTAATTCCCCCGCCTTTAGCGGGTATCCTCTGCCTGCGGCTACGGAATACCATTCTATCCGAGCCTTAAATTATAATAGATTTTTTGCCCACTCCGCAGCTCGCTCAAGTTCGCCTTGTTTTATTGGCCCTTCTTTTCCCTCTACTATAAACCCCTCCCCTTCAACTTTCAAATCCCCTCCTTTATCTTTCAACGCCTCGGCGATTTTTGACGCAGCAAAGCTAAGAATTCTAATTAAAAGGCGGATGCCAATACCTTGGTCCATTTTTGAAAATCTGGTATCAAACGCCGCTACTTTAATATTTTTGAGCGCGCCATCGGGAATTTCGTTTAAAAATTTCCGAATCGCTGGCGTAGGCCAGCCGCCGTGAGTTGGCGAGCCGACAACCAATAAATCCAAAGATATTAAATCAGAAACTTTTGCTTGCGCTGGCCGAAGTATTTTTACTTCGCCCCCTCCTTCGCCCAGGGCTTTGGAAGGGCTTAGCGCCTTGGCAATGGCGCTGGCAATTTTTTCGGTATTGCCATAATGAGAGTCGTAGATAATTAGGGTTTTCATAAGGATATTATGTAAGTTTTTATAAACTTCTGAACAGCTTTGACTGTTTCGTCTTTTAATTTAGAATTGCTTTCAGCCACCCATTTGGCAAAGTTATAAAGCTCTTTATTGTCCACTCTCAACCATTTATGATTTTTGTATAAAAAATAAAAAAGAGTTGTCATAGCAATTCTTTTATTGCCGTTTTCAAAGGGGTGATTTTTTACCATTAGATAAAAAAGGGCGGCCTCTTTTTCTATTAAGCCTTTGTATAGATTTTTTCTATCAAAAGTTTGAAATGGCGCCGTCAGGCAACTTTCAAGAACATTGGGAAAGCGAGAGCCAAAATCTGGAATTGGCTCGTCCCATTCCATAAATTTTTTTGCCAAACGATAAACGATGTATTCTACTTCAACAACTGTTAGCTTTTGCATCAATTTTGTGTTTTTATTCTCTGCCTAATAGCTTTAAAGTCTCCCCATATTCATTGATCGTTTTAGCAACCGCTTCTTCAACAACTTTTTTCTTACTTTCACTTAAAACGCTGCCGATTATATCCGGAACATTTCTTTTGTCAATAATAAAAGCTCGACCGACTTTTGCGGCTTTTATTTGTCCGTTTTTAATTTTCTTAAAAACAGCGATGCGGCTGATGCCAAGCATTTTTGCCAATTCAGTTGTTGAAATAAAACCTTTTTCTTCCATGCGGGTATGTTAACAATTGTTAACTGATGCGTCAATGGTTAACGAAGGATTTACCGAAATCCATAATTTAACTGATATTATATCAACGCCACCCCTTTTATTCCCCTCCCCGCCTTGCCGGCGAGGCAGGCCGTTTTCACTCGCCTCGCTGAAGTTTCGGCGAAGCGGGCGGCAATTATAGGATAAAAACAAAAATAGCAAATCGGTTGAATCTGGATTCCCGCTTTCGCGGGAATGACAGCATTAAACCCGGAATGATAAGGGATTAACTTATTCTGCCGCGCAGTCAGAAAGCATATCATTGGGGAAACCATAGCTTGAAAGACTGCAGGGAATTTCGCCGTTGCCATCATGCACTATCTGCCAATTCCCATCTATTTTAGCTGCCAGAAAAATTCCGCCCGGTTCGCCGTCAACAAAAACTATTGTGCCTCTGACATGGCTGGCTGTTTCTTGCGCGATCCTGACGGTTAAAGTTTCAGCATAAGTTGGGTATTTTTGGGTAAAAAGCTGCCTAATTTTTTCGCCAGCTGGCTCGCTTGGTTCAATAAGACCCGTGCAACGCAGATTAACTTCAGCAGTTTTTGTTAAATCAGAAACAACGCAGGCGGGATTGCAGCCATCGTCTCCAAGCTCAAGATTCCTCTCAATATCGAACCACCAGGTTTTGCTATTTTCATTATAAGTATATTGGCCGGAAAGCACGCCAACAATTCCACACTCTTTATTATTGGCGGCAATTAAACGCGCGCCGTCAGCATTAAGAGAGGCCGGAATTGTTTCAGTAAATGTCTGGCCATTGGCATTGCATTGGCGAGGATAGGATTCCATAATCGGATTGCCCGCAGCCGCGCATTCGTCAAAATTGGTTATGGCTGGGGTTTTGTTATTGTTTACCGCCGGAGATTTATAAACGAAAAGCCAATAACCGGCCAGAGCTAAGACGATAATGATTAATAAGATAGCGTAGATTGTTTTGGTCATATGTTTCTTTATTAATGATTTATATCCCGAGTTAAGGCCTCTTGTTTGTCATTCCGGCCCTGCCTGCCCGTCCGCCAAAGGCGGAAGGGAGCCGGAATCTAGATTCTGAATCTGGATTCCCGTTTTCACGGGAATGACAGAATAGGACATTTTTTATAAGCTAAAAGTGGATATTCTATATTTCAACTGCCGTTGATTCGGCTAGCGGAAAAGCGTCAAGCTCGGCTGAATGAATGGCTTTAACGTCTTTCCATTTAAAACCGCGGCTTAAAAATTCTTCGGGGCTCGCAATTGGCTCTTTGGTTCCGTCTGGCCTTAAATAATAGACTGCGTCTTTGTTTGGCGCCTTAACCAGCGAGGAATTATAAATTTCAACTCTTGTTCCAATATCAGCCCAATCGTAAATTTCCTGATCTAGACCCGGGCCAAGCCGGATGCAACCAGAGGAATATTCCGAAGAATAAATCCGTCCGTCTTTGGTTGTTGGAATGCCGTGCAAAAAATAAGGGCCTTTAATGCGCAGGCTTAAGGGCATAACCAAGCCGCTTAAACTAGAAATAATTCTTTTTGATTTGGTTAAAACTTTAAAATTGCCGGTTGGCGTTGGCGAATATTTGGGATTGCCAGCAGCGGCGATTTTATCCAGTTTTTTAAGCTGCCCTTTTTCTATCATAACCAGCGACTTGTTGTAAAGATTAATGCGAATGAGTTTATCGGACTTTGGCGCGCAAGCGGAATTTATCGCGCTTAACAAAAAACTGCCGGGATTCATATTTTGGGGCAGAAGATAAAAAACATGAAAGCAAAAAATTGCCAAAAAAACAGCTGAGAAAGAGAGATAAAATATGATGCGTTTTTGCATAATTCCGTTGGAAAAATTTACCTCCCCTCCTCAGATGAGGAGGGGTTAGGGGTGGTGTTGATAGAATATCAATTGCTATTTTTATTTTATCTCGCTTTTAGGCTTTGGGCAATTGCTTAAAACTACAAAAATAATCCCCCCTCTTAAAATAAGAGGGGGCTGGGGGAGTTATAACGAATGCGGTGAAAATAGTATTTTTAGGTCGTGCTTAAAATAATAGACAATTCTACGCCCATGCCGGCAAAAAGCGTTAATAAAATCGCTAAAATAGGTATTATAATCTCTAGCGCGGCTGATAGGCGGTTCCCTCTTTGCTGCCTTTTTATGCCGATAGCGAGACCAGTAATGCTTAAGCCTAGCGCGACCAAAAAATATAGAAACATAATATTAAACCAAGATTTATCCATAGCCCCGAAAATCAACCCCACGAAGTTCCGATACACGAAGAAGATATATGCAAACGTAGACATCGCAAGCGAAATACCGCTTAATAACCACGGCCAAATATTTTTATTTGATTTTATTTCCTCCATAAATTTATTTTTTTATAATTAATATTTAAAAATTTATTTAATCTGCAAACCTCAATGCTATTTGCGCATAAAGCCAAGAATGGGCAAATTCAATAATCGCTTTATCCGGCCGACCTCTCAATATTGCTTCCTCTGCCTTTGCCAGCGATTTTTTAGATTCATTTATCCGCCATTCAACATTTTTCTCAAATTTAGAATCTATAACAGGCGCATTCTCCGCGTCATAAATTGCGACTTTTGCCAATAATTTATCCGCCTTAACCAATTCGCCGATAACCTGATTAAAAATAGTTTTCAATTCTTCGGGAGTTTTCTGTTTGCCTGAATTTTTCTCTTGTAATCGTCTAATTGCTAAATATTCGTTACCAAACACTTTCAAGCCCGATTTTAGCTGAAAGCATTTTTGGCTAATGTTGGCTAATTTACCGGTTTCAAATAATGCCTCTACGCCTATTCTTTCAAGATCAACCGCCGACTCGTTTTGCCCAAGGCACTCCCTATCAAAAAATATTATATGTGAACTATCAAGCCATAAATCATCAGCCAGACTATCTTGAATCAGATTTTCTGCCGCCAAAATTTCCGAGTTTAATTTTTTATCACTAACATCGATATTATCCAGTCTCGCAACCGCATCTTGTTTTAGCCATTTGGCGCTTTTTAAAATGAAACTGGCTTGGCCTTGCGCAGGCTCATAATAATCATTGCCAGCAAAAATAACTTGGATGGGATAGATCTCTGTTGATTCTTCTGGAATTAAATCCGCTTGCCAACTTGAAGTCGCTATACCCGCTTCGCCAACTTGAGCCATTCCCAGCCCTCTATTATCTATTTTAAACTCAACCTCCGCCTCCTGCAACAGAGTCTGCCCATCACCATCTTTAACTTCCGCCTCCAAAATTATATCATCAAAAACAAATCCTTCCTTCTCTAAAATATTGATATTTGTATCTTCTTTTAAAATTTCGAAATCTTTTATGTCAGCCGCGGGCAAATAATTTTCATCGCCGGAAAAACCCGTCTCAACTAAATAATATTGGCCCGGAATTTGATTTAAAACTAGCGAGGCGTTGGCGATGCCGTCCGAATCAGTCAAAGCCGAAACTGTTTGCTCACCAATTTTAAAAACAATGCTTTTGCCAGCCAGTGGATTATTGTTTGCGTCATTTAAAACCGCGCTTAAATTAACTGAATCAGAATATTGGCTAAATAGATCGCCATTATAAACAAGGCTGGCGACCACTCTTTGTTGCGCCTCAAAATTATACGGCTCCGATGGGATTTGGCTAACCGGAACATCTTGCGCCAAAACTATTGGTGTATAGCCAAAATTGTCTTCCAACAAAGAAATATCTAAAGAATAAGTTTCATCTGGCAAGGCATCGGGCCCTGGAATAGCTCTTATCTGATAATTTCCCTCTTTGCGTTCGGCAATCTCAATTAAATCCTCTGAATCGCCGTCGCCATCAATATCTTCTTCAAAATAACTGGCGCCGGAAATTTCGTTCATCAATTTATTGATTATTAATCCGTCCGGGTCAATTATTTCCAAATCAATTGGCGAATGGGCGGTTATTTGCATTGCGTTGCCCAACATCTTTGAATAATCAATTCGGCCATCAGGGTAAAACTGGGCAAGACGCGCCAGCGGGCCATCAACATTAGCATCAGTTTCTACAATTTTCAGCAAATCCCCGGTAAAAGAGTATTCTTTATTTTCATGAGTATGCCCGGCAAATAGCGCATAAATTTGATCCCAATAAGGCACTAGCGACTCGTGCATAGCTGTTAACTCTTTGTCAGAGAATCCGATATTATACATTTTTAAATCATATAATTCCTGCCAATAGTCTTTTCTGAATGGATGATGGGCAAGCAAGATTATTTTCTCATAGCCATC
>JACQXN010000027.1:0-16353 GCA_016208745.1 Candidatus Portnoyibacteriota bacterium
GGCTGCCTCTCTGACGCTTTTGCCCTGTTTTACAAGCTCGACTGCTTGCATTCGAACCCGAGGCAAATGAGGATTAGTTGTGTATGCCATATACATATCATTTTACCTCATAGGTGGTCATAAGGTATTGAACCATAACAGCCGATTGACTTTGTTTTTTGGCTTTGATATGATTGGTTTATAATTTTTTAAACTAAATATCATTATGTCCGACAAAAAAATCATTGTTTTTGCAGTCGTTCTGTCAATAGCTTTAGGTGCCGGCGGCTGGTATTATGCTAAAAACAGGCCATCAAATCCCGGGCCAGCGGCCATAGCAGAGACCCCGCAAGATAATAGCGAAAAGACCCCGCCTCTGGTTTATGGAAACGAAAACGCGCCGGTTATCATAGAAGAATACACTAATTTTTTGTGCCCCGCCTGCGGTCAGTTTGCCGTAGAGACTATGCCAAAGATAGAGGAGAATTTTATAAAAACCGGCAAGGCGAAAATGGTTTTTTATATTTATCCGCCGCTTGAGTTAGGCCGCGTGGCTTTCTGTTCTGATAAGCAGGGGAAATTCGTAGAATATCATAATTATCTTTTTGCCCATCAGAGCGAGATAACCAAAGAAGAAGACCTTTTTGATTTCGCGGAAGTTGTTGGTTTAGATAAGGCGCAGCTTATTGAATGTTTCAATACTGATGCGGCAAATCAGGCCTCAAAAGACTGGTATGAAAATGGTCAAGGACGCCAAGTTGATGCTACGCCAACCTTCTTTATCAATGGCGAAAAGCTTATTGGCGCGCAGGCATACGAAGAGTTTGAAAGGGTTATTAATAGCAAGTTAAGTGAATAAAGAGAGAAGAAAACTCAATCCATTTTTAGCGATTTCTCTGATTTTTTTGTGGGGCGCTGGCTTGGCTTTTGTAATTTGGCTTTCCATTAATTTACCGCGGTAGACTTTGCGGGTTGTTGCTATAGCTTTTTGACAATACTAAAAAGGAAGGGGGGATCTAGAGATGGCCAACAAGCTTGGGGGAGCCGAGATCGGCGACTATATCGGTGTTCGGCTTGCGGGTACTGATAGGCAAGAGGGTCGGCTAAAGAAAATAATTGAAGGCGAAGATGCCGAAATTATTCTTAAGGCCCCGGGGGGTAGGACATTTGCGGTTAAAATTGACGACATATGTGGTGTGGAAATTATTGTGTCTCGGCATGACGGGGATTAGGCCTTGTCTTTTTTTACGAGATTGCCAGAGCGGCGTAGATTCTAAATTGCGCCGTTTTTTTATCCCCACACCTATGCATAGACGCGGTGATTTATCCACAATTTTGTCTAAAAATTAAATAATGATATAATTATATCATTATGGATTCAAGGCAATTGAAGAACCTTTTTGATTATTTGGGCAAATCCTGGCTGATTTTTGGTCCAAAGGAGATTAAGGCAGGGGGAGGAGAAAGGCAAATATCAATTGAGTTATTGAGCGATTTTGATAAACTAGTCTGGGACGAGCGATTGCCTTTTTATTCTTTTAAAAGATTTTTTGTGCCCGAAGCCGAGGGCCTTTTTAAGTATCGTAATGAAAAACTTTTAGATGAGCCGGCGCAATCTGATAAAATCGCTTTTTTTGGAATGAATGTTTTAGATCTTAGGTCTACCTTATTATATGATCAGGTTTTTAGAGAAGATGTCTGTTATCAGCAAAGACGCAGTAATTTTTTGGTTATCGGACACAACATAATGCCTAATTTAGGGCCGGCTGTTAAGCCGCAGGTTTTTGATGAGAATATGCTTGAGCATTTAAGTTTTGATATTTTTTTTCTTGCTTTAAAAAATTCAATTGGAAGGGAAGGGGCGCGTGATTACGCAGTTTTTGCGGGGTCGCCAAAAGGCCAGAAGGTTTTGGATAATTTCGGTTATAAAGATTATATTAAAGTAGAATTTAAGGGTTTAGTTAAAGAAGGGCTGATAATTGAACGGATGCAGATGTTAAAAGATAAGCTGGAAAATCATCATAGTCCAAAAATCTGGGAAGAACTGGGAAAGCGATGTATTGAATGCGGAAAATGCACGATTGCCTGTCCGACCTGTTTTTGTTTCAGAATTGACGACGAGCCGGCGCTTAAAGAGGGAGAAGGAGAACGGGAGCGTTGTTGGGATTCTTGTTATTATCAGGAATTTTCAGAGGTTTCAGGTGGGCATAAATTTTTAGATAACACCGCTGGACGTATTCATTTCTGGTATTTTCATAAATTCGCGCGGATTCCCAAGGAATATAATATGTTAGGCTGTGTTGGTTGTCGCCGCTGCGCGGCGGTTTGTCCGGTAGGGATAGATATTAAAGAAGTTTTAAGGAATATTGAACAATCTTAACGATTAATTTCTATTAGTTTCTATTAATTTCAATAAATTTCTGATATTTATAGAAATTTGCTCGGCCATTGTGCTGGCCTCGCGAAATTCATAGAAATTTATTGCGTAAATGCAAAGTCTTTATCAAACTAAAACCGCAAAGATAGTTAAAATTACGGAACAAACGGAGAATATTAAACTCTTTGAATTTCGTTTTGAGCAAAAAAGTTTTAAATTCTCTCATGAGCCTGGGCAGTTCACTATGCTTTCTTTGCCCGGTTTTGGCGAGGCGCCTTTTGCGCCTTGCAATAGCATTGGCAAAAATTTGGAGCTTTGTGTGAGAGCGGCAGGAAAGTTAACTAATAAGTTGCACACCCTAAAAATCGGAGATAAAGTCGGGATAAGAGGGCCTTACGGGAGAGGGTGGCCCATCGCTAGCGCTCAAGTTAAAAATGAAAAATTAAAAATTAAAAGTTTGGAAGGAAAAAAGAATTTATTAATAGTGGTTGGTGGGTTGGGTTTAATTCCTCTGCGGACCTTGCTTTCAGACAAAGACAGGTTTTTAGATAAAGATTCAATAGTTCAGATTTTTTATGGAGCCAAGGCGCCGGAAGAATTCTTATTTAAAAAAGATTTTGATAAGTGGCGCGCAGATGGCATTGATTTGCAGCTAACCGTGGATAATGAATGTGAAGGTTGGGACGGCTGCGTAGGGTTGGTCACGGCTTTATTTGATAGGCGTAATGTTGTGTCTGACGCCAAAGCGTTTTTATGCGGGCCGCCAATTATGTATAAATTTGCCTTAAAAAAGGTCAAGGAGCATAAATTTAAAGATGAGAATATTTATTTATCGCTTGAACGCAGGATGCATTGCGGGGTTGGAGTTTGCCAACATTGCGCCGTTGGCTCAAGCTATACCTGCAAAGATGGGCCGGTATTTCAGTATAGTGAGATAAAAGATGTAGAAGGCGCAATATAGCTACGGAATACTGATAAATACGGATATACGGATAAAACAAAACCGCCCAAAGCCAAACTTAGCTCTGGGGGTTAGGAGAATTTGAATTTAATCTGTACATCCGTAAAAAATCCGTAATCCGTAGTTAAATTATGAATTTAAAAGATATTTTTGGCGAGGAGCTTTATGAATTCGGGCCGTTTATGCTGATCCCGATATTAATTATAGTCGGGATTATAACAGCGATTATTTTCTAAGACACCCTTATGTGTTTGGCTATTCCTAAAAAAGTTATTTCTGTAAAAAATGGCTCAGCAACCATTAAGTCGTCAAAGGGCACGCAGACTGTTGGTTTATTAATTGGGGCCCAAAAAGGTGATTGGGTTTTAACGCAGAATAACATAGCCGTTAGAAAAATTAGCGCAAGACAAGCGAAAGAAATAAAAAGCTTGCTACAGAATACGAATTAGTACAGATATACAGATCAAATTTAAATTCTTTCCAACCTCCCCTTTAGGGGAGGAGCCATTTTCTCCTTTTAAGGAGGGTCAGGGAGGATTTATCTTATCCATATACCTATAATAAATCGGTAATCCGTAGAGAAAAACATGAACAAAAAAGGCTTAATATTAGTTTTCTCGACCGCAATTATTTCTGGCTTTTCGGTTTTCATCAATAAATACGGCGTTGGCGTCGCCAATCCATATATTTTTGTCTTTGTAAAAAATGCTATTGTTGCTCTGGCCTTAACTAGCGCCATTTTGCTAATAAAAGATTGGAAATCCTTTAAGCGTTTAACAAAAAAGCAATGGTTACTGCTTTTAGTTATCGGTTTAATCGGCGGAGCCATTCCGTTTTTATTATTTTTTAAGGGCCTCTCTATAACCTTGGCAGCGCAGGGCGCTTTCTGGCACAAAACGATGTTTGTTTACGTGGCGATTCTGGCGGCCACATTTTTAAAAGAAAAAATCAGCAGAAGTTTTCTTTGCGGAGCGCTTTTGTTGATTTTAGGGAGTTTATTATCATTGAAGGCGCTGCCAACATCTTTTGGCAGAGGGGATTTAATGATTCTTTTGGCCACTTTTTTTTGGGCAATTGAAAATATAATTTCAAAATACGCGTTAAAGGATATGAATAGCAAGACCATTGCTTGGGCAAGAATGTTTTTTGGCTCGGTCTTTATTCTTTCTTTTTTAATCGCGACAGGACAGCTTGGGTTAATTGCGAATTTAGGCGCAAAACAAATCGGATGGACTCTAGTAACTTCGGGGTTGCTTTTTGGTTATGTTTTAACTTGGTATAGCGGTTTAAAATATATCCCGGTTTCTTTAGCTAGCGCCATTTTAATTATTGGTTCGCCAATTACAACCTTGCTTTCTCTGGTAAGCGGCGCAGGAATTTCGTTGAGGGAAATTGCGGCCGCTACAATAATCCTGGTTGGTTTGACCATAATTTTGGCATCAAAACGTATTAGTGGAATAATAAGACAGCGCCTTGTCCAAAAATATGTCCGGGCTTAAAATTGCGGCCTTATACGGATTCCGGCCGAACGCTTTGGGGCTATGTGGGCCAAAAGAATTACCGCGGCAGCAAATTTTAAAAGAATTTTTAGCAGGGAAAATTTCGCATAGCCAGATCTTGTCCGTGATGCGGCAATTTAGAGGGGCCTATCCTTATTACGAACTTATTGCCAGAAAAAATAAAGTTAAAACCGGCGCGTTTAATAAAAAAGTCGTTGAGGCATATTGGATTGGAAATGAATTGCTGGATAAGGTTAGCGCAACAGATTTAAGAAAAATGGTTGTAAGCCAATTTTCCGGACCAGGGCTTTTATCAAAGAAAGAAGCGATTAAGAAGGCAGGAGCTATTCCGGAAAACTCAAAACCGCACCATAGCTTTCATGTTTTAGTTATCGGGTCGGTAACAGGTAGCGTGGATTTTACGGGAAATACGAAATTAAAAGATTTGTGCAGGGTTGGATGGGGGAGGGTAAAAAAGTTAAAAGTTAAAAGTGGAAAGTTAAAAGTTATCGTTGAATACCAACCGTTAGTTGGAGAGAAAAAAATAAAATTAGGTAAGCTTCAAAAAAAAGAAGTTTTTTGGGACAGGGAGATTGTGTCGGAGATAAAAATAGGGGATTGGGTTTCGTTCCATTGGAACTTTGTAGTGCAGAAATTAAACGAGCAAAATATTGTAAATCTTTTTAAATATACGAAGGATACGTTAGATTCACTTTAATCTGCCGACGTCTGACATCGTGCCGATGCCAGACGTCAAAAAATCAGGCAATGATCAAAAAACCAAACATCGCCATAATTTCCTTAACCTGTTGTGAAGGGTGTCAGGTGGCGATTTTGGATTTGGGCGAGCGCCTATTAAAATTGACCGAAAAAGTTAAAATTGGCGATTTTGCGATGCTGGAAGATTATCCAGAGCCAGAAAATTTTGACATTGTTTTTGTTGAAGGCACACCCATAACTTCAGAAAATATCCGGCGTGTTAAAAACTTGCGTCAAAGAACCAAATATTTAATAACTATTGGCGCCTGTGCTTGTCTTGGTGGCATTGCCGAACTTAAAAATTATCAGGATAAAGATCAACGATTAAGATATGTTTATAAAAACGTTGAGGGAATTGATAATCCAGATATTAAACCCGTCAAGCATTATGTTAAGGTTGATTTGGAAATTCCGGGGTGCCCGATAAATAAAGAAGAGTTTCTTGATGTTGCTAAAAAGCTGGTGGCAGGCGTGTTTCCTAAAATTCCCCAAAGGCCGGTTTGTTACGAATGTCAGCTTAAACGTAACGAGTGCCTGTTACAAAAAGGTCAACCTTGCCTCGGGCCTGTGATTCTAGGAGGCTGCGGCGCGCCTTGCCCTTCAAGTAATTATCCTTGCGATGGTTGCCGCGGGCCGCTTAAAGGAGCGGCGATAAATAATTTTAATAATAAACTAAAAGAGATTTACGGATTTTCCCAGCGAGAAATAGATTTAATTATGCAAAGATTCGGGATGCTGAATGATATGTATCCGGAGCCGCCAGCCATTAAAGGAAATCTGAAAGTTAATAAATTAATAGATTAACGTATTAACGGATTAAAATTCGCAATTCGTTAATAAATAATAATTTAATGAAGATAAAGATTGACCATATCGCTAAAATTGAAGGTCATGCCGGGTTTGTGGCTGATATTGCGCAAGGCAATGTCATTAAAGCGCGCCTTGATATTGCTGAAGGAGCAAGGCTGCTGGAAGGAATTTTACAAGGCCGTTCATATAATGAAGTTTCGCAGATAACTGCGCGGATTTGTGGTGTTTGTCCGGTCGTGCATACTTTGACCAGTCTAAAGGCACTTGAGGCGGCAATGGATGTTTTTGTCCCGCCGCAAATTGTTTTGTTGCGTGAATTAATGATGATGGGCCAAATTTTAAACAGCCACGCTTTGCATCTTTTCTTTTTTTCACTCTCTGATTTTTTTGGCATAAAAAATGATTTAAGATTAATAAAAAAATATCCCCAAAAAGCTAAAGACGCTTTGCTCTTGCGTGATTTTGGCAATGCGTTGATTGATGTCATTGGCGGCCGATCTATTCACCCCTTAACACCGGAAGTTGGCGGTTTTAAAAAATTCCCAACTCACAAAAGGCTGAAAGAGTTAGAAGAAAAAAGCCAGAGGGCGATTAGCGCAGCCGAGCGCCTAGCCAAATTTTTTGGCCAACTAAAATATCCTGCGTTTGAGAGAAATTGCCAATTTGTTTGCTTGTCTTTTCCGGGTCATTATGCAATTTATGATGGTGAAGTCAAATCAGGGAAAAGCCTAGAAACAGCTTCCGATTTTATGCCTAAAATTCAGGAGACACAAATTAGGGGCAGCGCTGTGAAGCGTTCCCAATATGGCGATTCTTTATATATGGTGGGCGCGCTGTCAAGGTTAAATTATAATGCCAAGAACCTTAATCAAAGAGCTAAAGCAATTTTCCGCGAGACAGATTTGGTTTTGCCAAGCTCAAATCCGTTCCATAATGTTTTAGCTCAAGCGATTGAAATGGTTCATTGCGTTGAAGAATCATATAAGCTTTTAAAGAAAGCCGAAGCGCTTGATTTTGAAATAGACCCTCAACCCTTTGAAATCAAAGCCGGCAAGGGATATGCCGCAATGGAAGCGCCCAGAGGAACTTTATTTTATTATTACGAGGTTGATGAAGAAGGTTTTATCAAAAATGCTAATATTGTTACCCCAACCTCTCAAAATCTGGCTCGCCTGGAGGAAGATTTAAAAGAATATTTGCCTTCGCTTATTGGCAAAAAAGATATCTGTCAAAAGGAATGCGAGGAAAAAATAAAAATGCTTGTTAGGGCATATGATCCATGCCTAACCTGCGCGACCCATTGATGCTTTTTATAAAACAAAAAAACGCTAGATTAATAAACAAGGGATTTACTCTTATTGAGCTTCTAGTGGTGATTGCTGTCATTGGCATTTTGGCGACGATTGTTCTAGTAAGTTTAAACTCTGCCAGAGAAAAAGCAAAAATCGCCAGGGCAAAAACAGAACTAAATCAACTAAGAACAGCTATTTCCAGATTATCTTTGGATACAAACGAATGGCCCAATCATCAGCCGGTTGATCAGATCTGTGCAGCTTCTTGCGATGACAATGAAACTTTTTTAGACGCCAATAGCGCTGGGTTGACGCAAAATGATTCTTATACTGGATGGAGTGGCCCGTATTTTTCTGTCAGCCCGATTGATCCTTGGGGTAACCCTTATTTTTTTGATACAGATTATGATTTAACAATCGGCGGAGGAGATAACACGCATTATGGCGTTGTTGTCGGTTCTTTCGGGCCCGACGGGCCAAGTTACGTTAATTGCCGCAGAGTAAATGATTACATGTATTCAAAGCCTGGTGGCTGGTGTGATGATGATGATGTTTTAATCATTTTGATGAACCCATAATTTATGCATGATTTTCATCTAGCCAACCAAATAGTCAAAATTGCCAAA
The DNA here is from genome assembly GCA_016208745.1 of Candidatus Portnoyibacteriota bacterium. Lineage (GTDB taxonomy): Bacteria > Patescibacteriota > Minisyncoccia > Portnoybacterales > GWB1-42-6 > JACQXN01. The sequence goes on from JACQXN010000027.1 coordinate 8,304, forward strand.
GAGCATGCCCAAAAAAACGGGCTTTTAAAAGTCAATAAAATTGTGATAGAATTGGGAGATATTATTGAGCATGGGGAAAATATCAGCCCCGAAAATTTAAAATACAATATTAATTTACTTTTGCCGTGCGAAGTAGAGGTTAAGAAGATAGAAGGGGATCGTTGGAGGCTGGTGAGTATAGAAGATTAAGCATATTAACATATAAGCATTTTGACACGTAAACAATAAGATTTTGTTAATATGTTAAAATGCTAAAATGTTTTCATGATTTACGATTCAATCATTCTTGGCGCTGGGCCGGCTGGATTATCAGCGGCTGTTTACGCCAAGCGTTTAAAATTGAAAATTTTTGTTTTGTCCCGCGATGTTGGCGGACAAGCAATTGAGGCTTATAAAATTGATAATTACCTAGGGATGCCCGGAGTTTTAGGGGTGGAGCTTGTCGAAAAATTTTCGCAGCACGTAAAAAACTTAGGCGTGGAAATCAAAGAAGGGATAAAAGAAATTTCTATTCTGCCTAGTTCGCAAAATAGCTTTGGCGTCAAGACTAATTCGGGCGAGTTTGAGACAAAATCAATAATTATTGCTACCGGCAAAGGGTATCGGCATCTTGATGTCTTAGGCGCTGAAAAATTTGAAGGCAAAGGAATTTCTTATTGCACCACTTGTGATGCCCCGCTTTTTTCTGGTAAAATAGTGGCAGTTGTCGGCGCAGGCGACGCTGGTCAGGATGCCGCTTGCCAGCTGAAAGAATACGCCAGTAAAGTTTATTTAATTAATAAATACGATAACTTACGGGGAGATGATCAGCGGATACAAGATGAGATCAGAAATTCGGAAAAAATAGAATTGATAAATAACGCGAAAGTAGCGGAGGTTAAAGGGGATAAATTTGTTAGTTCTTTAGTCTATCAGAGTTTTAAAAATAATGAGCAAAAGGAAATAGCGATTCAGGGAATATTTGTTGAGATCGGCTCGGTGCCAAATAGTGATTTTTTACGAAACCTAGTTGATCTAAACGAAAAAGGCGAAATAATAATTGATCACAAAACAGGCGCTACTTCAAAGCCGGGAATTTTTGCGGCTGGAGATGTGACAGATGTGCCGGAAAAACAAATAATTATCGCAGCCGGCGACGGAGCAAAAGCGGCGTTGGCGGCGTATCAGTATTTAAAAAGTAAATAATATAGCTACAGAATACAGATAAATATGGATATGCGGGTAACCCTTCGACTTGACCAGCTAAGCCGGCCTCGCTCAGGGTATAATTCGTAAATCCGTATATCCGCCCGCCTGCCGGCGAGGCAGGTAAGAAATCCGTAATCCGTAGAGCATTCATGATAAAAGTTTATTCAACTCCAACTTGTCCATATTGCGTAACTCTTAAAAACTTCTTAAAAGAGAAAGGTTTTGAATTTGAAGATATTGATGTTTCGTTTGACCAAAAAGCTGCCCAAGAAATGATTGATAAATCAGGCCAAATGGGTGTCCCGGTTTCAGATATTGATGGGCAAATTGTAATCGGTTTTGACAGAGAAAAAATTTGTCAGTTGCTGAAAATAGAATGCTAAAGTTAGCTACAGAATACAGATTTCTTACAGATATACAGATTAAATTCAAATCCCTCCCAACCTCCCCCAAAGGGGAGGAGCCGTTCCCTCCCTCTAGGGAGGGTTAGGGAGGATTGATCTGTATATCTGTACTTATCCGTATTCCGTAGCCAAATTATGAAAATCGCCATCAATGGCTTTGGCCGGATTGGCCGGCCGACATTTAAAAGAATTATAAACAGCCACCCTGATTTAGAAGTGGTTGCGATTAATGATTTAACCGACGCTGAAACTTTAGCGCATCTTTTAAAATATGATTCTTTGTATGGTGCGTATGATAGGGAAGTTAAAGTAGAGGGCGATAGCTTGGTAGTCAGCGGTAAAAAAATAAAGATTTTAGCCGAAAAAGATCCGGCAAAATTGCCATGGAAGGAATTAGGCGTTGATGTCGTGCTCGAGTGTTCGGGGGTTTTTACGGAATACATGGATGCTAAAAAACATCTTGAAGCCGGCGCAAAAAAAGTGATAATTTCTGCGCCATCAGACAGCAAAGAAATTCCAACTTATCTTTTAGGCGTTAATGCTGATAAATATCAGAATGAAGAAGTAATTTCTATGGGTTCTTGTACAACCAATTGTTTGGCGCCGGTAGTTAAAATTTTAAACGATGCGCTGGGAATAGAAAGCGGATTTATGACCACAGTCCATTCTTATACCAATGATCAAAGAATTTTGGATTTACCGCACAAGGATTTAAGAAGGGCCAGGGCAGCCGCGCAAAACATAATTCCAACAACCACTGGTGCGGCCAAAACCGTGGCCAAAACCATTCCAGAATTAATCGGTAAATTAGATGGGCTGGCAATGCGTGTGCCAACAGCCGTTGTTTCAATTACTGACTTTGTTTGTCTGGTAAAAAAAGCTGTCAGCGTTGAGGAAATCAATGAATTATTTAAGGACAAAGCCAAGAGCGAGCTCAAGGAGATTTTGGATGTTTCGGAAGAAAAATTAGTTTCAATGGATTATAAGGGAAATTCTTATTCCAGTATTGTGGATTTGCCATTAACAATGGTTAAAGATAACTTAGTTAAGGTTATTGCTTGGTATGATAACGAATGGGCTTATGGCTGTCGGTTAGCGGAAATGGCGGAATTTATTAGTAAAATCTAGGCTCTTGACAGCGCTTTAAATAGGAGTAAAATAGATAATGCATAGAAGTGCCCCGCTTAGTGTGGGGAGAAAGGAAAATACGCCTATGTAGAGAACCCATTTTAAAATCAGTTTGTCAGTTTGTCAGTTGTCAGTTTAAAAATACAACTTGAAGGGTTCTTAATTGAAAATTATTAGGAGTTCTAAATAGTTGTATTTTTATTTCATTGCATTTGTCATTCCGAGCGCAGTGAGGAATCTCTCGATTTATTTGGGGAGTTTTGTTTCGCATTCGCGAGAGATCCTTCGCTTCGCTCAGGATGACAAAAAAAAGAAATAGGGAAGCAGGGCGAGAACTTTGAAAATTGAATACAGACAAGTAAAATAAGTAAACCAGTTTAATTTTGAGCTAATCCGCCTCATCGGCGGACAATATGATCTTTTTAAGTTGTCTCGGAAAAAATTTGTTATTAACTAGATTTGTTGGGTCGCTTTATCGCTAGAGTAAAATCGAAGCGGTCGAAGATCGGCCTGACTCATTTAGTTCTAACATCTATATTGAGAGTTTTCCGCCATAGGCGGACCCGCCTCGGGCGGGGATCCTGCAGTCACGTTTGTTTTTGACAAATGGCGATTGCGTTGGTCTAACTCTCATCTATATTGAGAGTTTGATCCTGGCTCAGGATGAACGCTGGCGGCGTGGATAAGGCATGCAAGTCGAACGATCGTTTGTGCTTCACTATGTTCAGCACAAACTCAATTTAAAAATGAAAAATGAAAAGTTAAAAATTTAGGAATCGTGAAAATTTTGGAACAAAATTTTCACTCAATAAATTTTAATTTTTAAATTTTAGCTTTTAATTTGAGCGAGTGATGAGCGATAGCGAAGCACGAACGATAGTGGCAAACGGGTTAGTAACACGTAGGTAACTTACCTTGAAGTCTTGAATAATTCGTCGAAAGGCGGACTAATACAAGATGGAAATGAGGGGACATATGTCATTCTCATTTAAAGGTTGCAGCAATGTATTTGCTTCAAGAGAGGCCTGCGTCCTATCAGCTAGTTGGTGAGGTAATGGCCCACCAAGGCTATGACGGGTAGGGGGACTGAGAGGTTGGCCCCCAACATCGGGACTGAGACACTGCCCGGACTCCTACGGGAGGCTGCAGTCAAGAACATTCGACAATGGGCGAAAGCCTGATCGAGCGACGCCGCGTGAATGAAGAAGCCCTTCGGGGTGTAAAATTCTTTTATAGGGGAACAATTTTTGAGCGTACCTTATGAATAAGAGGTTCCTAAACTCGTGCCAGCAGGAGCGGTAAGACGAGTACCTCAAGCGTTATCCGGAATTACTGGGCGTAAAGAGTCTGTAGGGGGTTTTAATAGTCTTGTGTTAAATGTTAGGGCTCAACCTTAACGCCGCACAGGAAACGTTAAAACTCGAGGGTGTGAGAGGCTGATGGAACTTACGGTGTAGGGGTGAAATCCGTTGATATCGTAGGGAACACCAAAAGCGAAGGCAGTCAGCTAGCGCAACCCTGACCCTGAGAGACGAAAGCGTGGGGAGCAAAAAGGATTAGATACCCTTGTAGTCCACGCCCTAAACATTGATCACTAGCTATTTGAAGTATCGACCCTTCAGGTGGCGAAGCTAACGCGTTAAGTGATCCGCCTGGGAAGTACGATCGCAAGATTAAAACTCAAAGGAATAGACGGGGACTCGCACAAGCGGTGGAGCATGTGGTTCAATTCGACGGTAAGCGAGGAACCTTACCAAGTCTAGACATCCATCTGAAGACTGCTGGAAACAGCCGTCGTCTCACAAGGACAGATGGGTCAGGTATTGCACGGTTGTCGTCAGCTCGTGGCGTGAGCTGTTCTCTTAAGTGAGGAAACGAGCGCAACCCCTATGCTGCGTTACAAGTGTCGCAGCAGACTGCCTCAGACAATGGGGAGGAAGGCGGGGATGACGTCAAATCAGCGTGATCCTTTGATGACTTGGGCTACACACGTGCTACAATGGCTGGTACAATGGGCCGCAAAGCCGCAAGGCGGAGCTAATCCCATCAAAGCCAGCCCCAGTTCGGATTGAGGTCTGCAACCCGACCTCATGAAGCCGGAATCGCTAGTAATCGCGCATCAGCCATGGCGCGGTGAATACGTTCTCGAGTCTTGTACTCACCGCCCGTCAAGTCAAGGGAGCCGGTAATACCGGAAATCCCCTCTAAGGGGCTCAAGGTAGGATCGGTGACAGGGACTAAGTCGTAACAAGGCATCCGTAGCGGAAGCTGTGGATGGATCACCTCCTTTCTTATATTTTTTTCCGCCCAAGGCGGACAAGTAAATGTAAGAGAAAGATGTGTCGATATTCCGCGTAAGCGGAATGGTCAGACAAGACCTAAAAATGTCGGTTAAAGAGAGTGCAATCTTAAACAACTCTTCGAGACAACTTAAAGAGATTATTATTTGTTTGTTAAAAATTCCGAGCCGCGAGGCGACGGAATTTTTTATTACAGACAAATAACCCCGCGCCAGTTTTGTAGTGATAGGAGGTATGGACAAGGGAATATATTAGAGTCCGTAATTTATTGCGAAGCGCGCGGCCGAACAGGCCAATCCTCTATGGGCGCAGCGCTTTGCCGTAGAATTCATCGCAAAATTGGCGCTGGGGTTGATGAACGAACTGATAGCAACCGCTTCTTTAAAATTTCAAAAAAATCGAACAAAGATATTTGGTTTTCGGTTAATAAAATCATCTTACATAATGCTGTCCGATCGGACACTAGAATGTAAAATGATTTTATGAGCGGGATAATTTTGATTTAGGCGGTGATTGATTTTATATGTTTTGTGAAGTAAGATTTGAATATGTCGGAGTGGCGGAATTGGTATACGCGCATGGCTTAGGACCATGTGGGGCAACCCTTGGGAGTTCGAGTCTCCCCTCCGACACTTTGGGTTGTGGGTTTTTACCCCGTACTTGCGCGAAGCGCATAGTTCGGGGCGACTCCCACCGAGGACACCAAAACATAAAAAAACCTCGCATTTTGATGTGAGGTTTTAAATTTAAACGGAGATTAGGCTCCTATGGAATCGGCGTCAGCCAGTACATTCTTAATTTGCTCTGCGCATTGCCTAGCCTTTTTAATTAATGCCCTTAAGTCGGAATTCTCTTTCAGCAATTCTCCTTGTTCTTTCACAAGAGAAATTTTGCTTTCTTTTTTTGCCTGTCCGACCATGATGACCGCCTTTTTGGCTTCGGAAAGATTACCTTCAAGCTCCGCAATCCGGCCGTTGACGCAATCCTCATAGTCGTCTTTTCCGGGTTGCCGCTCGCCGTCAATAGGGTTATTCGGACATTTCCCAAAAGGACTAATACCAGCCGGCCCCCTTGACCTTGTTGGTCCCATAACACAACCGCAACCAAATTCGCAGTCAGATGTCCCATCGTGGTCCGCATATTTGTGCGGTCCATAATCCGCGTACTTTTTGTGATCTCTTCCCTTTGGCATGACGCCACCTCCTTTATTTAAAGAGCAGTCAATTTTGCGATTATTTATTTTATAGTAGAGAGCGAGAAAAGTAAAGCGCTGTTGACTTTTACCGCTAGACACGATAATATTTATAATTATCTATTTAAGAAAAAGGGGGTGAAGAAGATGACCAGGTCATTTATTATGAGTGATCGTCGGCTTACAGGACATCAAATCGCAGGGCGGCTGGAGAGTACATTAGGAAGAAATTGTCATTATTCACCTTTTCTGCCAGATTGGCAAAAAGGAGAAGGCAGTCTCGTGGACAATACAAGCGCCGGTGTCGTCGGAAAAGTATTGCGTCAGGAGGGCGGAACCTTCATTGAGATTTCAGGCGGGAGAGGGGACTTTATCGCTTCTTTGAAGGAGATCGCCGTGGAGATTTAAAATAGTCTCACAATTTTACATATTAGCTCCCCAGAAATTTAAGGGGGGCTTTTTTATTCCAGCGGATTTCTTTGTACCGGATAAAGAGCCGGTGATTTATAGTTTGAGCGGAAAGTATCTTTTCTTTCTAGCTCTCCATTGCGCCAAATTTCCTGATATAAAATAGTTTTCATTGAGCCGTCAGGATTTGATTCAAGAATGATCGGTCCGTTAACTTTTATTTCTCGATCGTCTTTTGTGCCGTAAAGCTCAAAAGTTATTTTTGTGCCAATAATTTTTGACTGGATTAAAATATTATTTGGCGTATCGTTAATAAAGCGCAAATCAGGATGCGGGGGATAGATAGTGGCGTCAAAACCTTGGGGATTATAGTATTTTACAGGGAAAGCATGCGGATAGCGCTCGGTGATTTTTAAGCCAGAATTAATTGCCGCACGAAAAAGCGTGGTTGAAATTTGGCAAATTCCGCCTCCGTATTCGGGGATAGTTTTGTTTCCTTTAATAACAAGTTCCGGCAAATAACCTTCTTTGGCTGAAACCTCGCCCAAAATTTCATTAAACGAAAAATCCTGTCCGGGTTCAATCAAGACGCCATTAAATCTGGCCGCGCCAACGCCGATATTGTGCGTTCTGTTTTTTGGCGAGCCGGCAAAATCAGAAACGCCTTGGCCAATCAGGCTTGTTAACCCTAATGTATCAATAGTGTCAGTGGTAATTTCAGGCTTTGTTTCTTCAATAATAAGCGAGACTTCTTTTTGTCTAGCCAAAATATCTTGGCTGATTTTTTTTGCGCTTTCTTGGATTTTAAGCTTCCTTCCGTTTTGCGACAGCGCAAAAGCAACAACTTTCCCGTCATTGAGGGCTAAATTAGCGTTAACCGTTTCTCTATTAACGCTTGGCGCAAGTTCGGTTAAAAAATTCTGGACAGATATTTCGGAAATAACAATATCCATCGTTTGGTCTTTTTGAGCCACAGGAATAAAATCAAGCCAGCCGATTAATTCAGCTTTTTCTATTGGCCAAGTCGAATCATTATATTCTAATTGAATCGGCGTCAGAGCGGCAATTTCTTTGGCTCTGATTTTGGCTTTGTTATTTTTATCTTCGGTAACTTTCGGCAGGTCAATAATTTTTATAAGTTCAATTGGGCTTCTATTAAGGGAGGCTAGCCGTGCCTCAAGCTCTCTGCTCAAATTTTCGCGGTCAAAAATTTCGCCGGTTTTAGCTTGGGTTATAGAAAAGTCATCTTTTTTGGAATCGTAGACCAGCTTAGCGTTTATGGCTGGATTTTCTAAACCAGAGAAATTTTTTCTAATGAAATCTTCTGATTTTTCTTGGTCTTGCTGATAAGTCAACCCGATTTTTTTATAGACAATCAAAGCCTTTATTTGTTCTAATAAGCCGACGATAAAATTTTTCTCTCGGCCTAC
>JACQXN010000027.1:16429-35105 GCA_016208745.1 Candidatus Portnoyibacteriota bacterium
GGTCTCTTCTGGATTTAAAGTCGTGCCAAGTTTCTCTAGATTCGCTACCCATTTTTTGTCTTGGTATTTAAATTCAATCGGTTGACTAGCCGCTTTTTCTGTAATGGCCGATATTTTTTCTTTGGCGGATTGATAGCTTAATCCGCCAAAATCTTCTCCATTAATAAAAACGCCCCGCGCAATTTTTTGGTAATTGATGATTTCTAAAACCAGCAAAAACACTAAAAAAAGCAAGACAAGCCCTGAAAGAGAGGATGCCAGTTTATATTTTTTTATTATTTCAAAAGCCTCCATAGATATATTTTATCACGTATTTTATCACGGCGTAAATTAATTCATGATTAATCATAATTTCAAAACACTCCGTTCGCCTAGGCGAACGGAGTGTTTTTGGTTAAAATAGAGATTCTTCTATTCCAGCGCCACCTTTATTTTTTTTGTCTTAACCTTTTCTATTTTAGGAAGTTTGATTGTTAAAATTCCGTTTTTTAAAGAGGCCTCGGCTTTTTCTGCTTCCACATCAACCGGCAGGATGACTGATCTTGAAAAAGCGCCCCAATAACATTCCTGGTAATAATAATCCTCGGCTTTTATCTCTTCGTCTTTTTCCCGTTCCCCGCGAATTGTTACCATGTCATTGGTAATTGTTATATCTAAGTCTTCCGATTTAACCCCAGCAATCGTTGATTTAATTATGATATGGCTTGGGGTTTGGTAGACATCAATGGTGAGCTGACCCTCTGAATCAGGCAGCCAGTCATTGCTGGATGATTCTTCTGTCTGGGTGTCTTCTACGAGTTCTTTTTTTATTTCATCATCAGGCACATTGCCTGTTAGTCTTTCAAGAAAGTTTGGTTTTTTCGCCATAAGACTTTAAATAAATGCAGTTAGATCTTGCGCTAACCCATTTTAACGGACGAGGGCAAGAGCCAATTACATCCTCCTTTAGATTTCCTGTATCTATTTTATCCCTTGCCAAAATAATACGCAAGAGGGGCTAGGGATTCTGTTTTAAAATTGATTCGGGTTTGCAAATTTTGCAAATCGCATGCGATCTTTTTAAATTCATAAAAGAGCGCGAGACGATCAGAGCCATGGAGGCGATTAAAGCGGCAATTAAAATAAAAGAAAGATACGAAAAAGCGGGATTATCAAAAAGCCAGATGAGATAATTATAGCCAGCATGGAAAAAGATGGCAATAGCAAATCCTTTAGCCAAAAGGCTTAGTCTTTTTTCGGGATTTCTAAGCGAAAGCGCCAGCCAATAGCCGATTGTTCCTGAAGCCAGAGCGTGGACAAGGGTGGCAGAAAGAAAACGAAGCGTAATTAAAATTAAGGCATCTTTAAATTCAAGCATCGGCTGCTGAAAGATTAGCAGGAGATTTTCTATGGCGGCAAAACCAAGCGCCGCAATAATCATATAGAGCATCGCATCCAGCGGCTCATCAAATTCTGAATGTTTTAAGATCTTAAATCTCACTACTCCATATTTTAAGAATTCCTCAACGATGGGCGCGATAAAGACGATATTGATGAAAAATGACCAATTGCGGATGCTCAATAGCCGGCTGAACTCTGCCAAATCAACAGGACTAAATAGCCACTTAAAGAAAAGCTCAAATAAAATGGCCAGCGGCCCCATTAGCATGCCCAAGATAAAAACTACAAGAACCATACGGTTTGGTTCCGGATGTCTGTCTTTGCGCAAATAAAAAAGAAGCCAGATAAAACTGGGGGCAAGACCGAGGAGAGAATAGAGAAGATAAATCAAAATTTCTAATTTCTAATTTCTAATTTCTCCGCCCAAGGCGGATCCGCCTATGGCGGATAATCCAATCCCGCAAGGCGGGATATTATTGGAAATTGGTAATTGGAAATTGGGAATTAGCTGGTTGGCCATTCTTCAATCATCAGCATTTCTTTGGGTTTGGCAGGAAGTTTTTGATAAATCGCTTCGGTGACAAACGGCATAAAAGGGTGCAGAAGCTTAAGAGAGTCTCGCAAAACCGTCCAGAGCACCAAGCGGCCGGCATCAGCATCCGTTGCATTATTGCTGATTCTAATTTTAACATCTTCTATGGTTTTGTCGCAAAACTTGTGCCAGAAGAAATGATAGGCTTCTTGTGCTGCTTCGTGGAATTTGTATTTTTCAATGTCTTGAGTAACTTTTTTGATAGTTCTTTTAAGCTCTTTCAAAATCCATTTATCTTGTTTGGTAAATTTTTTATCCGTGTCATCCGGGTGTAAATCAGGGTTATCAGTGTCGCTAATATTATCTAGGACAAATTTAGACGCATTCCAGATTTTGTTGGCAAATCTTTTTTGGGCAACAACTTTGTCTTCGGCGACAACGATGTCATTGCCGGCGCTGGTACCAAAAATAAGCGACATTCGTAAAGCATCAGCTCCGTGTTCGTCAATCACTGCCAGAGGATTAATAACATTGCCTTTGGATTTGCTCATTTTTTGTTTGTCTTTGTCGCGAACGAGGCCATGCAGATAAACATATTTGAAAGGCACATCGCCTGCGCAATAAATCCCAAGCATAATCATTCGCGCTACCCAGAAGAATAGAATATCATAGCCGGTTTCCATAACGGAAGTCGGATAAAACTTTTCAAAGTCGCCGGGCTGGCTCGCTTTAAGCGTGGCAAAAGGCCATTGGCCAGAAGAAAACCAAGTGTCAAAAGTGTCGGTTTCTGCCTCAAATTCAGTTGCGCCGCATTTTTCGCATTTGTCGGGTTTATCGTCCGAAATAACAAAACATTTGTCCGCCTTCGCCTCGCTTCGCGAGGCTTCGGCGGATTCCGCGGCGCTAGGCGCCGCTCCACAATACCAAACGGGAATTTTAATTCCCCAGACAATCTGGCGAGAAATATTCCAGTCTTTGATAATTTTCATCCAGTGCAAAAATATCTTTTCGTATTTTTTGGTAACGAATTTAACGTTGCCTTTTTTAACTGCTTCCACTGCTTTTTTAGCCAGCGGGTCAATTTTTATAAACCATTGCTCCATTGCCAGCGGCTCAATTGTGCGGCCGCACTTATAGCAGGCGCCGACAGTGTGTTTGTATGGTTCTTCTTTTTCTAAAAATCCTTGCGCAGAAAGGTCAGCGACAACTTTTTCGCGCGCCTCAATTGTTTTTAAACCGCGATAAGGCTCCGGAACAATTTCGGTCATCTTGCCGTTTTTGCCAATAACTTCCAAAGTTTCAAGATTATGGCGCTGGCTGATTTCAAAATCAGTTTGGTCGTGAGCGGGCGTTATCTTAACCGCGCCCGTGCCAAAATCAACTTCAACCGCCGAATCGGCAATTATTGGAATTTCGCGGTTTGTTAAAGGCAGTTTAACTTTTTGCCCAACTAAATCTTTATATCGTTTATCTTTGGGATTTACTGCAATGGCTGTGTCGCCCAGCATGGTTTCGGGGCGGGTGGTGGCAACAATAATGTAAGCCTTCGACGCGGCGACTTTGTCGTCTTGCTCAGGCGATAAGTTTGAAGTTTTATACCCTGAGCTTGTCGAAGGGTCTGCAATTGGATATTTTATATACCATAACTTATCTTCTCTTTCTTCATATTTGACTTCCAAATCCGAAAGTCCGGTTTGATGTTTCGGGCACCAATTAACCACTCTTTTGCCGCGATAAACAAGGCCGTCGTCATATAATTTTTTAAAAGTATCATAAACTATTTTTACGATTTGCGGGTCAAGGGTAAATTTTTCCCGGCTCCAATCGCAGGAAGCGCCAAGGCTTCGGGCTTGTTCTTCCATAGTGTGCTTGTTTTTTTGGACATAGTCCCAAATCATTTGATAAAGTGTTTCGCGGTCAAAATCAAAACGGCTCTTTCCTTCTTTTTCCAGTTTTTTTTCAAAGACAACTTGGGTTTCAAAACCAGCGTGATCGGCGCCCGGCAGCCAGAGGGTTTTGTCGCCTTTCATTCTATGATAACGAATCAGCGCGTCTTCAATTGTGAACATAACAGCGTGGCCAAGATGTAAAGCCTCGTTGGCGTTTGGCGGAGGCATGATGATACAGAATCCTTCGGCTTCGCCCAGGGCAGAGTTTTCTAGTTTATCAGTTTTCCAGTTTGTCAGTTTAGAAGAGGGCAGATTACCGGTCTCAGGCTGGTGCGCCTCGGGCGCATCGGGCGCAAAAAAACCGCTCTTTTCCCAGAGTTGATAAATTTCTTTTTCTATTTCTTGGGGGGAGTAGGGCTTGTTGGCGCCTTCCGTGTTTTTACCGCTATCTATTGACATAAATAGAGATATATTATATACTATATTTAATAAATTCAGCAGTTCTTTTTTAATTATCGCATAAATAAGGCATTTTTCAAGCCTTTATTTATAGAATCCCGTAAGTCCTGAATCCGTCCTAGGCGGACAGGCATGGATATGGAGGAACAGCCATGAGTAATGGAACAGCCTCTGTGCCGGGATGGTATATTGAATTTCAAGCTAACGTGCTTCGGCAACTGCCGCGGCCAGAAGAACTTAAGCAAAAAATGGCAGAAAGGTGGGGAAGAAATCAGCTCGTGCTTAAAAAAACACTGACGAAGTCTTTGTTGCGGGGGATGATGGATGATCGTCTCTTTTTTCTTGTCGCAGCTTTCATATTTAGGGTGCCAAATAGATATGAGCACGAGACTCAGCTCGCAAGCTTCTATGAAGAGAATCAGGGTAAATTTGTCTTTTATGATGGTCGTATCACGGATACGAATTATGCCCGAGTGACACAGAAGTTTGTGCGCGGCAAGAATTATGAGGTCAAGATTTACGGTATTAGGCCTGCTGTGGTTGTTTTATCTTCTGACTGTTTAGATTTCATGGAGTCGCAAGGAGCTATTTTAGTTGGCGCGCAGGGCATCAGTCTGATTTGGGAACAGATGAGAAAAAAGATTCCCACAGGAAAACGGATTATATCCTTTGATAAGAAAGAAGCCTCATATAATAATATGTTGCCCACTGTTTATCATTATAGCCCACCGCGTAGCGATGAATGGAATTTCGATCTTGCTCACTTCCAATGTAGGTGGAATTCGGATAATTGTTTTTTTTGCGTCTCTGAAATGAATAATTAATTTTTCTAGCAACACTCATGCGGCCGCTGTGCAAACAGCGGCCTTTTTTATTTTGAATCTGGATTCCGGATTCCTCCAAAGGCGGACAAGCAAGTCCGGAATGACAAAAAGGCGATTATGCCAATCGCAAATTTGAATCAACTCTGATCTTTTGCCAATTGTATTTTGCTCCTCCCTTTGTAAAAGGCCCGCTTCGCCATAGCTTTAGCGAGGCGAGGAGGCGGGGAGGGATTTCGTTTTTAGAAATCCCCCTTAATCCTCCTTTTATAAAGAGGGAGACGGCTTTCATAGCTGCTGTTAGCGCTATCATCGCTGCGTTGTCGGTGCAGAATTCTTTGGGAGGAACGGAGAAATTTATTTTAGACCCTTCGACTTCGCTCAGGGAATAAGTCGTGCGTTTTAAAGTTTCGCGTAATAAATCATTAGCCGCCACGCCGCCGGAAAGTAAAATTGTTCTTGCGCCAAATTCTTTGGCCGCGCGGATGGTTTTTGAAACTAAAACATCAATGGCTGCTTGCTGGAATTCAACGCAAATGGCGGGAGTGAGTTTTTTTAATTGAGCAGGGGAGAGCGTTTTAACAAAATAAAGCGCCGCGGTTTTTAGGCCGGAGAAAGAAAAGTCATAGTCTTTGGTGTTTAGCATAGGGCGGGGGAGTTTCACGATAGGGGAAAATCCTCCCCAACCCTCCCTAAAGGGAGGGAGCCCCCCTCCTTTAGGAGGGGCTGGGGGAGATTTAGAGTTTCGGATTTTGGATTCTAATTTCGCAGCAATTTGCGAAATTATTGGTCCGCCCGGATAGCCTAGATTTAACATCTTTGCTAACTTATCAAACGCTTCGCCAGCTGCGTCATCGCGCGTTTCGCCAAGAATTTTGTATTGGCCAAGCTTTTTCATAAGCACAAGCTGGGTATGTCCGCCGGAGACAACTAAGCAAATCGCAGGAAAATGTACAGAGGAAGGAAATCCACCCCAGCCCTCCTTTAAAAAGGAGGGAGACGAATCTAGCTCCTCCCTTTTTAAAGGGAGGGTAGGAGGGATTTTGTTTTCAGGTTGTGGCAACCAATTGGCGATAATATGTCCCTCAACATGATTAATCGGCATTACCGGCAAATTCCAGAAATAGCCGAGCGCCTTGGCAAAATTAACTCCGACCCAAAGCGCTGGCTCAAGCCCAGGGCCGTTGGTAACGGCGATTAAATCAATGTTTGGCTTCTGATATTTTTTTAAAAAAGGCAATAGCTTTTTTAAAAGTTCGGGTTCGCGATCAAGAATAGTTTTTAAGTTTTTAAGTTTTAAGTTTAAAGTTTTAGAATTTGAGGTTTGTTTAGAAATTAGAAATTGCCCGCCTGCCGGCGAGGCAGGGAAATTAGAAATTTTAAGCAATTTGCTTTCCTGTAATGATTTTTTTAGAATTGGAAGCAAATTGCGTTGATGCTCTCTTTTAGCCAGCATCGGCACAACTCCGCCATAAGGCGCGTGGATTTTAATTTGCGAGGAGACGATATTTGAAAGCAAATTAAAAGAGCCGTCGTTTTTAGATTCCAAGACGGCAATACTTGTTTCGTCACAAGATGTTTCAATGGCAAGAATACGCATAAGTTTATAATAAATTTCCCCCTTTTTAAAGGGGGATTAAGGGGGATTTTTTAAATCCACCCCACCCCTCCTTTAAAAAGGAGGGGGCTTTTATGTTTTGGTAGCCCTAGCGGGAATCGAACCCGCGTTACCACAGCTTGCCCCGCCATTTTATGTTGTAGCCCCTAGGGGAGTCGAACCCCTGTTACCACATTGAAAGCGTGGTGTCCTAACCGCTAGACGAAGGGGCCATAAAAAATGGCGGGGTGAAAAAGCGTGCATACCTCGTACCGTTCCGCGAAGCGGAACTGGTTCGGTGGTGTCCTGACCACTAGACGATAGGGCCAAGCTAAAAGTTAAAAATGTCATCCTGACCCGCCAGCGGGCGGGGAAGGATCTCTCGCGAATGCGAGAAATTTAGCCCCACATTCGTGGGAGATTCTTCGGCCTTCAGCCTCAGAATGACACTGCTTTTATGCTATCAAAATTGATATAAAAAATCAAATAAAAAAGCCCGACAATTAGCCGGGCCCAATTTTTAGTTTAATGATTTTGTATGAGTTTTATTAACATCTCGGCCATATCCAGTTGCTTCTCGCGGGTTTCTCCTAGCGAGCATCTTGATTTTACTTCAACGTTGAAGTGGCTCTTTTTAAAATAAGCAAGGCTGCCTTTGGTTTCGCATCTGTATTCAAGCAGGGCCGAATTGAAAGGACATTTTTCTTTTATCCTGTCGAAGAAAAAACGATCATTAGTTAAAATGAAATCGCCTAACTTTTGTCGCTCTTTGACAATAATAATGGCATTGGGATTCTCCGCGAACGTGTTTAAAGAAAAATTTGTTTTGCCATTGTTGTGTAGCGAAATCAAAAACGGAAATTGATCAAGAGCGCTCATTATGGGATTTGCCATACCGCGCTTAACCGTTCGCGCAATATTGATAGGTAATTTTTGAGAACGAGTTAATGAAAAAGTGTTGAACATACGATTGGGATCAAAAGAGAAGCGGCGCTCCTTTTCGTCAAAAAAGAAATTTCTTCTGCCTTGGCCAAAGAGTCGCAACATGCTGACAGGAAAGCGTTCAAATAGTTCCTCTGCCACATCGTAAGCAACTACTTCGTCTTCGTGTAAACAGACAAGACATATTGACGATTTAGGTCTTACTCGGAATTCTATCTCGAGAAAATTCCTTATCAGTTTATCTGTATTTTTCTCTATTTTTTCAACAGGCATTTTTGGCCTCCTTTTATTTTGTGGTCGTAAAAAGAACTTAATTGATAGTATATCTTAGATATTGAAAAAAATCAACGGATAAGTTAAGGTTAAATTAGTTAATTTTTCGATGTCTGGCGTCCATTGGACACCAGACATCAGCATATTGAATGCAGGAAAAGTACTATTTAGAAATTGGTAATGCCAAAGACAAGTTATTAAAAAGCCCTCGCGACAGGGCTATTTATCGTTTTTTGGAAATGCTGCCCGGCCTTTTAAGCTGGGGTACATTATTCTTTGTTGTTTTAATGTCAAAATTTGCGCCGGTTTTTATCGCTTTTTTTATTATCGCTTTTGATATCTACTGGTTGCTAAAAACGGTTTTTTTGTCGTTTCATATGCGCACGAGCTATAAAACTATGCGCCGCTATATGAAAATAGATTGGCTAGATAAATTGAAAAATGATTTTAGCAGTCAGCAGAAAAATTGGCAGAAGCTTTATCATCTAATTGTTATGCCTTTTTATAAAGAGCCGTTTGATGTTTTGGAAAAAACTCTTAAGGCAATTCTTGCTGCCAATTATCCAAAAGAAAAAATGATTATTGTTTTGGGTTCCGAACAAAGAGCAGGGGAGCAAGCTCAAGAAACAGCCAGGCAAATAAAGGAAAAATACGGCGATAAGTTTTATAAATTTTTAATAACCATTCATCCTTCAAATATCGTTGGCGAGCTGGCTGGCAAAGGGTCCAATATAACTTTCGCTGGCAGGCAGGCAAAAAAAGAAATTGTTGACGCGCTTTCGCTGCCCTATGAAAATATTATTGTTTCGGCGCTTGATTGCGACACGCAAATTTATCCAGAATATTTTGGCCGTTTAACTTATGCTTTTTTGGAAGCAGAAAATCCGTATCGTTCAAGCTTTCAGCCAATTCCGCTTTTTAACAATAACATTTGGGAGGCGCCGGCTATTTCCCGGGTTGTGGCCACCTCAGGCACTTTCTGGCATATGATGCAGCAGGAGCGGCCAGAGAGGTTGGCCACTTTTTCATCCCATGCCATGAGTTTTAAGGCGTTGGCAGAAGTTGATTTTTGGAATGCTAAAAATGTTTCTGAAGACTCAAGAATTTTCTGGAAATGCCTGCTTCATTACGACGGCGATTATGAGGTTGTGCCGCTTTTCTATCCAGTTTCAATGGATGCTAATTTAGCTCCTGCTTTTTTGGACACAATGGCCAATATCTATCGCCAGCAAAGACGCTGGGGTTGGGGAGCGGAAAATATCGCTTATGTGATATTTGGATTTTTAAAAAATAGAAAAATCAGTTTAGGCACAAAAATATTTTGGACTTTCAATCACATAGAAGGATTCTGGTCTTGGGCAACCAATGCTTTGATTTTGCTTCTGCTTGGCTGGCTGCCTTTGTTTTTGGGCGGGCCGGCATTTAATGTGACGGTTTTATCGTATAACCTGCCGCAGGTGACGCGATTCATTATGACTTTAGCAATGATTGGTTTGATTTCTTCGGCTGTTGTCTCAACTTTGCTTTTGCCGCCCAGGCCGGAAAAATATAAAAAATTCCGCCATCTTTCAATGGTTTTGCAATGGATTCTTCTGCCAGTAACTATTTTGATATTTGGCGCCTTGCCCGGTCTTGAAGCGCAGACGCGTCTTTTGCTGGGGAAATATATGGGGTTTTGGGTGACGCCAAAAAGTAGCAAATCGCAGATAGCAAGACAAAAATAGAAAATAATATTAAGCGCGGCAAAAACAAAAAACCGGCGCTTTTTTATTTGCGCCGGCGAGGAAAGGCTTTAATCTTGGGCAGCTCTGCTCGCAATATCGTATAGCGATATATTGAGGTTGAATTGGTCTTGGGCATAGTCCACGATTTTTTCAATATGGGTCTTGTATATACGGCGGCCTGGTTGTCGGGTAAAAAGTTCTTCGGCCGCTCTTTGAAGAACGATAGTGGGGCGCAGACTTAAAGAATGGCGAGCGAGCTCTTCAAGGCCTTTTTTATGAAGGCTCTTATTTATAGGAGCAAAAAGATCATTAAATATTTTTTTATTCGCGCAATGATAACAAGCGCTCCTTCCGCCTGATAACGGGATGGTGTCTGGTTGCGCGCTGCCAAGCCCGTTGTTACATATACAGCAGTGTGGTTTTTCTTCTTTTTCCTGCTTTCTTACCAATTTTAACACTTTTTTCTTTTTCGTCATAAAGCCCTCCTTTTTTATTTGGCCTGTGTTTATTAAAAAATAGAAAGAACCACAATATTCAATACTATCACATAATTTTTAAAAGAGTCAAGCTATTCTAAATGTACATTTTCTTGAAATCTCTCAAGCGCTTTTTTTAATAAAGGGCAATTTTTTAGCTCCGAGTCTTTTAAAATAAGTTTTTGCGCTTCTTGGCGCACGTTTTTAACCAGCGAAAAATCGGTTAATGAAGCCATTGATAAATCAGGCAGGCCCCATTGTTTGCTGCCATAAAATTCTCCGGGCCCGCGAATTTCCAGATCTTTTTCTGCCAGCTCAAATCCGTTTTTGCAACTAATCAATGCCTTAAGACGAGCATTGGTGTTTTTTGATGAAGACTCGGTGAATAAAAAACAATATGATTGATGCTGGCCTCGGCCAACACGGCCTCTAAATTGATGAAGTTGAGCTAGGCCGAATCTTTCTGCTCCCTCAATCATCATTACCGTCGCGTTTGGAATATCAACGCCGACTTCAACAACAGATGTGGAAACCAAAATATCGGTTTCGCCCGCCTTGAAATCAGTCATTATTTTTTCTTTTTCTTTTGGTTTTAACTTGCCATGGAGCATGGCGATTTTTAAATCAGGGAAAATAATTTTATGCAGTTTTTCGTATTCTTCTTTGACGGCTTTGACATCATCCCAATTTCGTCTGTCGTTTAGCGTTTGACGGCCACGAGGCTCGTTTCGTGAGCTGGTTACGTCAGACGTCTGGCTTTCAACGATGCGGGCTTCGTTACCATAACCATTAGACGTTTGACTTTCTATGCGTGGGCATATCACAAAAACCTGTCGGTCTTCCTTTATTTGTTGACGGATAAATTCATAAGCTTTATTACGGTCTGTCGGCGCGACAATTTTGGTAATAATTTCTTGCCGGCCCTTAGGCATTTCGTTTAACAAAGATATATCGAGGTCGCCATAAATTGACAGAGCTAAAGTTCGGGGGATAGGAGTAGCGGTCATTGAAAGAAGATGGGGAATTGTATTAATGGAGCCGTCTTTAATTGACGCAACATTTTTTTGTAAAGCAGCTCTTTGGGCCACGCCGAATCTGTGTTGTTCGTCTACAATAACTAATACAAGGTTGTTAAACCTTACTGTTTCTTGAATTAAGGCGTGGGTGCCAATAAGGACTTGGATTTGATTGGAAGAGATTTGGCTTAATAATATTTTTTTTGTCATCCCGGGCTTCCTGCCCGTCCGGCAGGCGGGGACCCGGGATCCAGACCTAGATTCCGGCTCGTGGGCCGGAATGACAAAATTATTATTAACTGACGCTTGGTTGCCTGTCAGGAGCCCGGCAGTAATATTCTGCCCTTTCAATAATTTTACCACTTCTTTAAAGTGCTGTTGCGCCAGAATTTCTGTCGGTGCCATTAGCGCAACCTGGAAGCCGGCTTTGGCGGCTTGAAGCATTGCCATAACCGCTACTACTGTTTTGCCCGAGCCAACATCACCTTCAAGAAGCCTGTTCATTGGTTTTGATTTTTCTAAGTCCTGCAAAATTTCCCAAGCGGATTTTCTTTGGGCGTTGGTCAATTTGAATGGTAAAGAATCAACGAAGTTTTTTATCAGTTGTCGGTCAAAATTTATGATTAAAGCTTTTTGTTTTTGCCATTTCAATTTTTGCTGCAAAACAAAAAGCTGGATTAGGAATAACTCATCAAAAGCCAAGCGGCGGCGGGCGGTCTGGATATTTTTTTCTGTCTTTGGAAAATGGATTTGTTCAATGGCTTTGCCCAAATCCAATAAACTCTGACTCCGTTTTATCTCCAATGGAAGGAAGTCTTTAAGTTGGGAGACGAATTTAGGGAGAAGCGGTTTTATAATATAGCGCAACCAGCGAGAAGTAAGGCCGGTCGTTTCTTGATAGATTGGAATCAAGCCGCCGGTGTGACGAAGCTGGCTGTCGATCGCAAAAAGCCTTTCATGTGCTGGATTAGAAAAATAAAGAGTTTTATCAAAATTTACTTTCCCTGAAACGCTGACTATCTGGCCAATTTTTAAGGTATTTATCAAAAAGGGCTGGTTGAACCAAACTGCTCTGATAATGCCGGTTTGATCTTGGATATATGCTTCTGTAATAAACATTCTTTTTTTCCAGGTTCGCGTGTTTTTGATATCAATAATTTCTCCTTGAATTGTCGCTACTTCGTTTAATTTTAATTGAGCGATTGGTTTTATAATCGAGAAATCGTCATAGCGAAAAGGGAAATGATAAAAAAGATCCCGGAGGGTTTTGACTCCGAGTTTTTGTAGTCTTTTCTGATAAGCGGGAGATATGCGTTTTATTGATTCTATCGGAGAGAAGATGTCCATGGAATAATAAGTAGCCGCAAGAAGTTTGTGCGCGCCCACGAGGTCTCCTTCGCCAAGGCTACGGAAGACCTGTCATATAGGCATTATTAAAGCTATGGATATTTTGGCCATTCCGTAGCTTTAGCGTAGGATGGCGCGCCCACGAGGAATTTTACCCCCACACCTATGCGTCCCCGGCAGGATTTGAACCTGCGACCCCCAGCTCCGCAAGCTGATGCTCTATCCACTGAGCTACGGGGACATATAGGTGTGGGGGCGGGCCTCGATTTTAAGCTCCCCGCCTGCCATCGCCTTCGGCTCAGGCTATGGCGGGCAGGCGCAATCCGCCAGTTGGCGGATCTATCCGTTGAGCTATGGGCGCACTAATTTTAGTGCGGGGCTCCACTGAGCCAGGAGGACTCAATAAGGTAAATTAAAATCCTATTCTCCGCGTTATAACGTCAATTAACGATTGCTCTTGCTCTTCTTCTGGGATGAACTTTATCAAGGCTTCTCTGATTTGGCTTGGGTCTTCTTGCTCCAACGGAATTTTGATAAGTGTCATAAGCCATTTTTTGCTTTTTATGCTAAGCTCTTTGATATGCGGAGGGTCATAAAAAATCCAAAAAGATCTTAAGTCTCTATAAGAAAGTAATTTTTCGTCTATCATTATTCCAGAACCATCAATTTTAAACTTCACTATTTTTGGTTTTTTAAGCGCAAAGACAAAAATAATGAAAACAGAAATAACAATCAAAAGCGCGAAAATAAAATTTGACATCAAAAGCGCGATTGTAAAAACAGCCAAGGCCACTATGCCTACAATAATAAACCACCAATGGCCTTTCTCGGGATTCTCAAACTCCGGCGCTTCCCATTCCAGCTCGATTAATTCGGATTCATTATCTTGATTATTGGTTCCTTTGTTTTCTAATTGTGGTTGATTTTCATTTTCCATATTTAAAATATTACCACACTAATAAGTCAAATTCAAGTTTGACCCCGTAATACAACTTCGGCATTTTCTGCTTTAATTCGTTTAAAAATAGCCGACCGAAGTTGATATACGGGGTTTGACTTTGCCCGGTTTCTATTTTAGAATTTAGTTGATTACAGCAAATAATATGCATTGGTGAGGTGGCTGAGAGGCCGAAAGCGGCAGGTTGCTAACCTGTTATACGGCTTTAAAACCGTATCGAGGGTTCGAATCCCTCCCTCACCGCAATGGTTTTTGGAGGCGTGCCTGAGCGGTTGAAAGGGACGGCTCGCCCCGTAGAAAAGCGGTGGGATGGCTGAGCGGTTGAAAGCGCCAGTCTTGAAAACTGGTGTCCCTTTACGGGGATCGTGAGTTCGAATCTCACTCCCACCGCTTTCTTGCGGGGTAAAAAAACCGTTAGGCCTTTACGGGTCTCAGAGGCCTGCCTCGTTAGATAGCTAAAAATCTAACGGGGTGAAAATCCTCTCGCCTCCGCCAATAAAAAATCACCAGCGTCAAGACTGGTGATTTTTTATTAAGCCTGGATTCCCTGCCTACCGGCAGGCAGGCGGATCCCTTCCGCCTTTGGCGGACGGGTGGGCAAGTCCGGAATGACAAATCACAAGACAGATCTTTTCATCCTCTCGCAATAACCAGCCCCCAAATTTCTTTCGGTTTTAAAGGTTTTAAAATTTTAGCGCATTCATTAAGCGTTGAGCCGGTAGTGCAGATATCATCAATTAAAATGACGACATTATTTTTTATCGGATTATTTTTTAGATCAAAATTAGAGTTTAATCTAAACGCAGAAAAAATATTTTTTTCCCTTTCTAAATTATTCTTGATTTCCATTTGCGGGGGAGTGTGGCGAGAGCGAAAAATTAAATTATTTAAAACAGGGATTTTAAAATCCTCGTTAATTTTTAAAGCTATTAACCCCGCCTGATTAAATCCTCGCCATAACAATCTTTTTTTGTGAAGCGGAACGGGAATCAAAATCAGTTTGTCAGTTTCCCAGTTCGTCAGTCTTTCAGTTTGCCATCCCTTGACTTCGCTCAGGACAGGATTTGTCAGTTTATTAGTTTCTAAAAATATTTTTAAAATTTCGCCAAGCGGTTTTGTCAGGTCTTTTATAAACCGATATTTGCATTCATAGATCATTTGGCGAATTAACAAATTATTCCAATCGCTGGCAACCAATAGGCCAGTTAAATTTGAATTGGTTTTTGTTTTGCAATTTTGGCAAATTTTTCCATCCGGAGAGCGTTTGCTGCAAGCGTAACAATAAAAATTTTTTTGAATTGGAATTTTTGAAAAACATTCCGGGCAAACATAAAAACCTTCCCTTGAACAGGAAAGGCAGTATTTAGGGAAGAGGATATCTAGAAACCAGTTTACCCCCTCACTAAAAATTTTAGTGAGGGGGTTTATTAGTTTTTCAGTTATAAGTTTTATATTAGAATACATCAATTTTCCTTTTAGCTTCTTTGGCCTTGCTAATCTCCAGCCGCCTTAAGAAGATCTCTATCTGATCCAAGCGATAGAGGCGATATCTATTAATAGGGTGGCGGTAAGGTTTCAGTTTTCCCGCTTTATCCCAATTTCGCAAGGTTAGTGGTGTCACATGAAGAAGCTTAGCAGCTTTTTTAACGGTCAGGTACTTCATATTTAATAAATTTTTATTATTGATTATTAATGTTACAAAACAAAATATCAATGTTTTATAACCTTATATTAATAATATCTTCTTTTACTCTTTGGGGCAATCTTATTTGTCCACAATCGCTAATTGAAGGCGGGCGAGTCAGTATTGACGTCTGGCGTCGATATCGCAGCATCGACGTCAGACGTCAGGTATTTATCTCGAAAAGGAAAAGCGGGGTAGATTTTCTACTTCTTTATCTAGAGCCGTATCGGATAAGCTCTCATTCTTTAATTCAGGGGCTGGTTTTAGGCTTTGGGTATTTTAGATCGTGTTTCGCGGCGATTTTGACATTTCCGCTAGCTTTGTCTAGGAGAGACGTTTTTAGGTCTTTTTTTGATGCCAAAATTAGGAAATTTTGTTCAGGGTAATTACAAGTTGCCGGAATAGCAAATTGACGTCTGTTTTTGGACAAGCAACTTAAGTTTAAGATAAGGTATCGGATATAAGCTTGCCACCCTTGATTTCCCGTCCTTGTGGATAATTTTTCTTAACCTCTTTTATTAAAAAATTTATAAAAGTTATCCACAAAATTGTTGTTAAAAAATACTTTATGAAAATGGAAAATTCTTTTGATTCAAAAAAGTCTAGTATTTGAAAGAAAAAGACACCTTTTTTAATATATCGGATAAGCGTCTATCCGATATCGGATAATCTGCTTGACGACCTTTAGCTAAGGCTGGGTAAATGTTAAAATATATATAGCAGCAAAAAATAAAAAAATGGCGCGAACCAAGGTCGTAAAATTGAACAAGAAAAATAGGGGGGCAAATTACATCACATTGGCCGAGGCTTCCCGCTATTGCCAATACTCGCAAGAGTATTTAAGTTTGCGTGCCAGACAAGGAAAATTAAGGTCGGCAAAAGTTGGCCGAAATTGGGTCACAACCCCAGAATGGCTAAAAGAATACCTCGATTACTGCCAAAAATTAAAAGAGAAAACAAAATATGAAACTCAATCGGTCCCAATAGGGGAAACCGCCCCTCAGCCGATTAGAAAGCCAGAGATCAAATCAGATTTCTGGAATTTGTTTTTATTGGGGCAGAAAAATTCTTTAAAAAAGGCCATTTTTTACCTAATCGTGCCTTTCAAATTAAGCGTTCTTGGTTTTGTAAAAATCTTTAAAGAATTCCCGAATTCCATAGGTGAGATATCAAGGTTTATTAATGTTATTACGAGGGAAGGCATAGAAATAAGGCTAAAACCCATTATTGCTGGCTTAATTGTGATGGCTTCTGTTTTTGGCGTCCTAATGACTACAAGGGCCGATATCCGGGTCGGCATTGGCGAAAATTTGGATAGGGGGGCCGACAAAGCCCTGGTTTTATCAAGGGGGGTATACCGCAACATAGCCAGCACAATCCCTAGCGCAGATGACATAAAAAACGCTATTGTTTTGGGTTCAAATAATTATCGGGATATTTCTGAAAACGGCTCTTTGATTTGGAACGAAATTTTTGGCGGCTGGAAGGGGATTAAATCATTTGGTTTTTTAAAAGAAGGGGTTAATGTGGCTAGTCTGTTTTTGGAAAAAACATCAAAAAACAGCTTGGCGATTTTAGAAAAAACAATTGATGCAATGCCCGAAAAATCAGCTAAGCTAGGGTATATAATTTCAAAGACAAGAAATCAGGCGCAGTTGAAATCTTTAGCTTTAGCAAGTAATGCCGAAGAAAAAATTGTAAAACTAATTTCTAGTTCTGGCCGGAAAATTGCCGGGTTGCCAAAATCAATAAGTAATCTAGCAAAAAATATTTTTGATGTTGAAAACAGAGACAACACCGCGTTTAACAAAATCACTTTTTTTGTCAAGAACTCATCTTTGGGTATTGAAAATAAAATTTTGCAATTAAGAGAAGGAGCCATTTTTAGTTTTAGTAATTTTGGCAAAAGTCTATCCAGCGGCTCTGGCAAAATCGTTGAAGCGATTGGAAAGGTAAATGAAAAAATAAGCCAGTTTGTTTTTGGCGATTCACCATCAACCTCATCGCCATTGATAATTATTAGAAACAATCAAACAATCGGCGCAACTCAGCAGACAGAATCTATTAAAGAAGTTTCAAAAGTTGTTCAGCCGATAAGAGAGGTTACAAAAACAACGAAGCAGGTGGAGAAGGTTACCGAGATTACCAGAATAACCGAGGTTATCAGGCCGGTTGATTATACAAGCGATTTGTCGGCGCTAGAGTTAAAGCTATTGGCGCAAATTGAATCAACAAAGAACTATCTTTTGCAAAACATTCCATCGCCGGGCGGAAGTTTCACTTATATTTCTGCTCCCAACGCGCCGATTCAAAGGTTGGATAGCATAGGCGACTTGGTGGTTACAGATTCATTTAGGGTTACCGGCACAGCAACCTCAACATTTGCTAACGGTATCAGCATTTCGAGCGGCTGTTTCTTAATGCCCAACGGCCAATGCGCCGGAGCAGGAAGCGGGAGCGGTTCTGGCACAGTAAATTCAGGAGTTATCGGCCAAATTCCTTATTACGCAGCCGATGGCACATCAGTATCTGCTACCTCAAGTCTGTTCTTTGCCGTCAGTGAAAATGTTGGCGTGGGCACAACTTCTCCTTTTGCCAAGCTTTCTGTTAATGGTTCAGCCGGCGGAACCGCGCCGTTATTTGCTGTTGCTTCTTCGTCTGCTGATTATTCCAGCTCGGCGGCACAGGCACAACATCAGCGCCAACTTATGGCCAGCTTTTAGTTGGCAACTCAAGCGGCGGCTATGATTTTTTATCTACATCAACGCTGGGTATTGATATCTCGGGGCTTTCGGGCACGCTTTCGGTTTCTCAGGGCGGCACTGGCTCAACAAGCTTGACCGGAATTTTAAAAGGCGATGACGCAAATACAATAGTTACTGCGGTTGGCGGGACAGATTACGAATTTCCTTTAGTCTTTAATTCTCCTTTATCAAGAACGGCAAATATTATTTCTATTTCAACTTCAAGCGCCTTGGTTAGCGGCTTTTTAACTTCGTCAGATTGGACGAGCTTTAACAATAAAATTTCTTCAAGTTCGCTCACAGCGACGACGCCTTTAAATTACGATTCTGCCACTGGAATATTCACCATTAGTCAGGCTAGTTCATCTGTTAGTGGTTATCTTTCATCGTCCGATTGGAATTCTTTTAATAATAAGATGGGCTCAAGCACCATCAGCTCGCTGACCACAAATTATATTCCAAAATGGACTGGTTCTATTTTCAATAATAGTTTGATTTTTGATGACGGATTTAATATTGGCATTGGTTCATCAAGTCCCAATTGGAAGCTCTCGGTGTCTGGACCAGTGGCTGCGGAATACTTTATTGCGACTTCAACTACTGCCACTTCAACCTTTGCCGGCGGAGCGTTATTTGCAACAGGCGCGGGGAATTTGGGGATTGGGACAACGAGCCCTTCGCAGAAACTTAGTGTAGACGGCAATGGTTATTTTACCGGTACGCTTGGTATAAAAGCTGCCCCAAATTCTTCTTATGGCATAAATTACTATTCGGCCACTTTATCGGGTCAGAGAGGTATTAATTTAGATATGACGGCGCCCTCTAGCGCTATGG
>JACQXN010000028.1 GCA_016208745.1 Candidatus Portnoyibacteriota bacterium
AAAGACTAGAGGTAGATGGAAATATAAAATTATTATATGCATCTGGGAAGGGGCTTCTTATTGGTAACGAAACTTTTTCGGATGCGAATCCAATAGCAGGTCCATGGCTTTTTTGCGATGATAATTCCGGAACTGCGTTTCAAGGGAGTTGCGGTTTTAGAATTGGTCCAAGCGCGGATGTAAATGATTTTTTCTCATTCGGTTATGCGCCCGGACAATCTGCGAAAATATACGCCCGTTCAATTACTACAACAAATCCAGCAGAAACTCGTTCCGACGTAAGATTAAAGAAAGATATTGCGACTATCAATGATGTCTTGAGGGGCCTGATGAGTATAAGGGGAGCAAGCTATACAAGGACAGATGCAAAAGGGAGTGAAATTGATAGAAGAGAATTGGGCGTTATCGCGCAAGAGGTAGAAACGGCATTTCCTGATTTGGTGCATATAGACCCAGTTAGCGGTTATAAAACTGTAAATTATGACGGTTTTGTTGGCGTCTTTATCGAAGCCATTAAAGAGCAGCAAGCCGAGATTGATGATTTACAAAAGCAGATTGATGAATTGAAGGCGCAGGTTGAGGGGTTGAAATAAAACAAATAGCGACCCGAATGTCCCGAATTCACACCCGAATGACCCGAATATTTCAACAATAAAAATCCCTCCCAGCCTCCCCTAAAGGGGAGGAGAAAATTCCCCTCCTTTAGGAGGGGTTAGGGGAGATTTAATCCTATTCTATGCGAAAGATAATTATAATTTTTGCTTCAGTTATACTTTTTGGCATCCCTGCTATGGCAGCGGTAGATTATGGTGTGACTGTTTCTGACGATAAATTAACCGGTTTTGCCTGGAGTGAAAATATTGGTTGGATAAAATTTGACGGGACAAATTACGGCGTTACAAAAAATGCTACGGGTTTACTTGCTGGCTATGCTTGGAGTGAGAATGTGGGCTGGCTAAGTTTTCAAGATTTGGGCGGTTGTCCTTCGGCCCCTTCCCCTTGCGAAGCAAAAATTGATGCTTCGGGCAATATGACTGGCTGGGCAAAATTTTTAAGAGTTACAACTGCTTCTGGCAATCAGGGCGGATGGGTCCGTTTGGCTGGGATAGCTCAAAGCGGAGCGTCTTACGGAGTTAAAATTTCTGATCCGGCTAATTCTTTTGCTTGGAGTAATGATTTTGGCTGGATACGCCTTACGCTTAAGCAGGCGGATTTGACGGCAGATGTCTACCAGCCCGCTACGCCGATTAACTCTGGCAGTTCAATTTCTTTTTCCGGGAAAATCACTAATTTAGGGAATAATCCAGTAGTCGCCACAAAGGCGAGGTTTTGTATTGATAATGTAGTAGATAATTGCGTCAGTTCCAAAATAAGCGATGAAGATGTTTCTGCTCTTGCCGCTTTTGCTTCTTCTGCTGACTTTTCTTCAGACCCCTGGATTGCTGTTCAGGGGGATCATAAAGTTTATCTTTGCGCTGATGCAACTGATGCGGTTGACGAATTTAACGAACTCAACAACTGCGATCAGACAGCAACTTTTACGGTTACCCCCAGCTCCCACACTTTTGTTATAGAGCCTCTCTCGGCAGTGATAAAGAAAAATAAAACAAAGAAATTTATAGCAAAATTTGATGGCTCAGACGTTACCGAAGATTGCACTTGGGGGTCTGATGCGCCGTATATTGTTCAAAAAACTACTAATAAGGGGGAATTTAGGGGAATCGGCACTGGGAGCACAACCGTTTGGGCTAAATATAATGACGGATCTAATGATTTTGAGGCCTCTGCATCTGTTAAAATCGTTGCCACACGTTGGTTTGAATTTTTGCCTTGGTAAAAATAATATAATCTAACGAATGCTTAAGGACAAAAAAGGCGTCAGTCTTTTGGAACTAGTTTTTGTCATCGCTATTATTGGCATAATGGCGTCTTTGTTTGTGCTTAGCTACCGAAAAAGCGAAAAAGATTATATTGTTGAGCAAGCGGCGCAAAAATTCGCGGCTGATATTCGCAGTACGCAGACCAAGTCTTTGGCTGGAGAAAAGGCAGGATCCGATTCGCCAAAGGGCTGGGGTATTCGTATAAAAACAACTTCGCCCGCTTCTTACTCTTTTATGTATTATTACTTGCAAGATTTAGACGGCAATAAATGCCCTTCCGCTGGCGAGTCTCCGAAAGAATACGGGTCGCCAATTATTTTAGACAGCAACATCTCTTTTGATAATTCAGTAGGCGATGAAATTTTCTTTGCTATACCTTTCGCACAAGGATGCATTAATAAAAATTCATTAACGCCAAACATAACTTTTAAGTTTAAATTAAACGGCGCCTTAAAAGAATCGGTTTTTGTAACTAAATACGGGCAGGTGGAGATTTAATAATGTGATATCTATGAAAAGAACCAGCCAAAAGGGATTCAGTTTATTAGACGTCATCGTGGCAATAGGGATTATTACTATTGCTTTTTTTACGATTCTTGGTCTATTTCAATATGTGAGTTTGTCGTCCCGTTATAGTTCCGATAGATTTATTGCCGCTAATTTGGCGCAAGAAGGCATTGAAATTGTTAGAAGTATTCGTGATTCTAATTGGCTGTCGGGAGATGCTTGGAATCAGTGTGTTGATAACGGTGTTCCGTGCCCAACGGGCGATTATCAGGCTGACTATAATGATTCTTGGTTAACTTTAGTCTCAAACACAAAATTATACATAAAAGATGGATATTATAGTCACGACGCAACTGGGACAGAGACTAAGTTTAGAAGAAGTATGCATATAGATGATAATTGTTCTGATCCAGCCGTTGAATGCATAAGAGTTGTTTCAGAGGTAATTTGGGATGACAATTATTCTTTCAAGATTGAAGATTATCTTTATAACTGGGGTTCTTAACGATGAATAGAAAAGACAATAAATTTTTTAGCAGAGGCATTGTTTTGGCGGAGCTTGTGGTGGCGCTAGCAATTTTTTTGATGGTTTTGGGAATTGTGGTTTCGATTTTTGTTAATGCAGTTAGAGACCAGCGTCGCAACTTTTTAGTTCAGGATTTGCAGGACAACGGCCGCTACATGATGGAAACCATGATAAAAGAGATAAGAATGAGTACATTTATTAGTTTAGAGGGAGGGGGTTCAAAAATAAGGATAATCAATCAAGAAAATGAGACGGTCTCTTATGAGTTTCCAGGCACTACGCTAACGCGGGAAACCAACTCAATTAGCAGTTCCAAAGTTAATGTAACTGGCGGTTTTTATGTAGCCCCTTCCGGTCAATCAAGGGTAACAATAAGAATAGTTGTTAAACCGGTTGGTCAAGCCACACCAGAAGTTAAGCTGCAAAACACCATAACCCTAAGGAAATACTAAAGATGGATAAATTAATAATTTCAAAAATAACTGCCAGGAAAAAAGAAAAAGGCGCTGTGGCTACTTTGGTAGCGATTATAGTTATGGGCGCTATTCTTTTGATTGCCCTTGGTTTGTCAAATATTTTTATTGCGGAAATCAAAATGTCAAGTTTAGTTAGGCAATCTGGCGCTGCCTTTTACGCGGCTGAAGCCGGCACAGAGTACGCGCTTTATAAAATTTTAAAAGCCGACCCCCCGGAACTCACAGGGAATTTTTCTGTCCCTCAAATGGGAGATAGCGAAGCAAGCTTTAATGTCTCTTGGGATTATGCCACAGATATTTCTTCAGTCGGCTCTTATGGTCGAGCCAACCGCAAGATTAAGATACTGTGGACTGAATAGACTTAACTTTTACCCCAGTTTTTAGCAGGGAGAAATCCCTGTTTTTTATTGTCAGAATCTACTTTTTTAGTTAGAATTAGTTTAGCGCAGGAGCATGCTTTTGCTACCAGAATACAGATTTATACAGATAATAAAAAATCCTTTTGTCATTCCCGCGAAAGCGGGAATCCAGACCCCATGAATAATAAGCATTATTATGTATATATTCTTGCCGGCAAGCGTAATGGGGCATTATATATCGGTGTCACGTCGGATTTAAAGAAACGAGTCTGGGAGCATAAGAATAATATAATTGAAGGATTCACAAAAAAATACAAGGTTCACGGATTGGTTTATTTTGAACAAACTAACGATATTCGAAGCGCGATAAGGAAGGAGAAGCAGCTTAAAAAGTGGAACAGAAAATGGAAATTAGATTTAATTGAAAAATCAAATCCTGAATGGAGGGATCTATACGACGATTTATGAGTAATATTTTTATAATCATCTCGTGCGTAACGCGAATCTAGATTAATTAATCTGGATTCCCGCCTTCGCGGGAATGACAGGATCGGGGCAGGAATGATAAAAATAGATACTATTCGCCGAAATCAGCCAAAGCCGTATATCCGTAATAAATCCGTATTCCGTAGCTGGATATGACTAAACAAGAAGCCAAACAACGCATTGAAAAACTGAAAGAAGAGATAAATCATCATCGTTATCTCTATCATGTGGAAGACAAGCTGGATATTTCAGACGCGGCTTTTGATTCGCTAAAAAATGAGTTGGAGGAACTGGAATTAAAATTTCCCGATTTAATAACGCCAGATAGCCCGACACAGCGAGTCGGCGGCGAGCCTTTGGATAAATTTAAAAAAGTTGAGCATTCAAGCCCCATGCTTTCGCTAAACGACGCTTTTGGGCAAGACGAAATAAAAGCTTGGGAGGAACGAATTCAAAAATTAATTCCGCGGGCAAAGCTGGATTATTTTTGCGAGCTTAAAATGGATGGCTTGGCGGTTTCTCTGGTTTATGAAAATGGAATTTTGGTTTATGGCGCCACGCGCGGCGATGGCAAAATCGGCGAAGACGTAACGCAGAATTTAAAGACTATTGAGGCAATTCCTTTAAAATTGCGCGAACCTGCGGATTCTGAATTAAAAAAAGCGGGTTTTAGCGAAGCGCAAATTAAAAAAATATTGTCAGCAGTGCGTTCTGGAAAAATTGAAGTCAGAGGCGAGGCAATAATGACCAAAAAGGTTTTTGAAGAGCTAAACAAAAAATATAAAAAAGAAGGCAAGGCGCTTTTGGCTAATCCCCGAAACGGCGCCGCCGGCTCTATCAGGCAGCTTGACCCAAAAATTACCGCCTCGCGCAAACTGGATTTTTATGTCTATTCTTTGATTTCTGATTTGGGGCAAGAAAAGCATATAGAAGAACATCAAATCGCCAAATTGATTGGTTTTAAAACAATTCCCGAAAATCGCTATTGCAAAGACTTAGAGGAGGTAATTAGATTCCATAAATCTTTTATATCGCGCCGCGAAAATCTGCTCTTTGAATGCGATGGGGTGGTGGTTGTAGTTAATAATAATAATTTGCATAAAAAACTTGGCGTGGTTGGCAAGGCGCCTCGTTGGATGCAGGCTTATAAATTTTCCGGCAAAGAGGCGACAACTAAAGTCAAAGACATAATTTTAAGCGTTGGCCGGACAGGGATTTTAACGCCAGTAGCGATTTTGGAGCCGGTTAATTTAAGCGGTGTAACAATCAGCCGCGCTACTTTGCATAATTTGGACGAGATTAAAAGATTGGGCTTAAAAATCGGCGACACAATAATCATCCAGCGCGCCGGCGATGTCATCCCTGATATTGTTAGGGTTTTGCCAAAATTACGCACAGGCAAAGAAAAAGAATTTCATATGCCCAAAACTTGCCCGATTTGCGGCGGCCGCGTTTTGAAGCAGGAGATTTCTGGTAAAAAAGGAGAGAGCGTCGGTTATTTTTGCGCCAATAAAAATTGTTTAGCTATCAGCCTTAGAAATATTATGCATTTTGTTTCCAAGGGGGCGATGGATATTGAGGGGCTGGGGCCTAAAATTATTGACCAGCTGATGCAGGAGGGGCTTGTGAGAAATCCTGCAGACATTTATGATTTAAAGGAGAGGGATCTGGAATCGCTCGAGCGATTCGCTGAAAAATCAGCCAAGAATTTAATTGAGGCGATTGAAAAAAGCAAAAATGTTTCTTTGAGCCGATTTTTAAATGCTCTGGGAATTTTACACGTTGGCGAAGAAACAGCGATTGATCTGGCAAATTATTTTGGCAGTATAAATAAAATCGCTGAGGCGGATTTTGAAAAAATAAACGCCATTTCAAATATCGGGCCGGTGGTGTCAAGAAGCATTTCAGACTGGTTTGCCCAAGAAAAAAACAAAAAATTGCTGGAAAAATTGTTAAAATTTGTTAAAATTGAAAACCCTAAAATTTTAAAGAAAAAACAAACCTTGGCAGGGATGACGATTGTTTTAACAGGGGAGCTTGAATCATTAAGCCGCGAACAGGCCAAAGCGATTGTTAGGGAGCGCGGCGGCGATGTTTCTTCTTCTGTCTCTATTAAAACCGATTTAGTCGTTGCCGGCGCAGAGCCGGGGTCAAAATATGATAAAGCTAAAAAATTGGGAGTGAAGATTATGGGGGAGGAAGAGTTCCTGGGGCTAGTGAAATAATTTCTAATTATTCTAATTAACCTAATTTACCTAAATAAATCCTAATTCCCAAATAACAAAATTTAGACATTGGGCATTAATTCATTGGGATTTGATTAGGGTAATTAGAATAATTAGGTCAATTAAAAATTTATGGATGTCAACCATATCGCCAAACTTGCCCGTCTGGGCTTATCCGAAGACGAAGAGCAGAAGTTTGAAAAAGAACTTTCGGCGATTTTGGATTTTGTCGGAAAATTAAACGAGGCAAAAACTGATGATATTGAGCCAATTGCCCAAATAACCGGGCTTTCTGATGTGGTGCGGAAAGACGAAACAAATGATTTAAGCGCTGATACGCAGGTTAAAGAAGGTATTTTAAATAATGCGCCTCAAAGAGAGGGAAGGTTTTTTAAAGTAAGAAGAGTTTTAGAATAGCTACAGAATACAGATCTATGCAGATATACAGATAAAAACAAAATCCACCCCACCCCTCCCTGCCTACCGGACAGGCAGGCTTTAAAAAGGAGGTAGACGAGTCTCGTTCCTCCCTTTGAAAAAGGCCCGCTTCGCCATAGCTTTAGCGAGGCGAGGAGGGTAGGAGGGATTTGAATTTAATCCGTATATTCGTAAATAATCCGTATTCCGTAGCCATTATGCTTCTTAATCAACTAACAATTTTAAAAGCCAGCAAAGGCTTGAAAAACAAAGAATTCTCGTCGCTTGAATTGACTCAGGCTGTTTTTGACGAGATCAAAAAAAGCGATGGCGCAATTCATGCTTACCTCTCCTTAAACGAGGAAGGGGCTTTGGCGCGAGCAGGGGAGATTGATAAAAAAATCGCCGCAAATGAAAGTTTACCAATTTTAGCCGGCGTGCCAGTAGCGATAAAAGATAATATTTTAATTGAAGGATTAAGATGCACTGCCGGCTCAAAAATTTTGGAAAATTACGTCGCTCCTTATGATGCATCTGTAATTAAAAAACTAAAAGAAGCAGGCGCGGTGTTTTTAGGTAAGACCAATATGGATGAGTTTGCTATGGGTTCCTCAACTGAAAATTCCGCTTTTGGACCGACAAAAAATCCCTGCGATTTAGAAAGAGTGCCGGGCGGTTCATCTGGCGGCTCGGTTGCCGCTGTGGCCGCTAATGAGGCAATTTATGCTTTAGGTTCAGATACTGGCGGTTCAATTCGTCAGCCCGCTTCATTTTGCGGGGTGGTGGGCCTGAAACCAACCTATGGCGCGGTTTCGCGTTTTGGTTTGATGGCTATGGCTTCTTCGTTTGATCAGATCGGGCCAGTTGCAAAAAACGTGGAAGATTGTAGAGTGATTTTTGAGGCGATAAAAGGGAAAGACTTATTAGATTCAACGAGCATTAATCTGTCGACGTCTGACGTCGACACGACGTCGGACGTCAAAAATTTAAAAATTGGAATTCCAAAAGAATACTTCGCCAAAGGCATTGACGCGGAGGTGGAAGAAGCGGTTAAGCAAGCGATAAAAAAACTTCAAGATGCTGGCGCCAAGGTTGAAGAAGTAAGCCTGCCGCATTCAGAATATGCTTTGGCGTGTTATTATATAATTATGGCTTCGGAGGTTTCAGCTAATCTGGCGCGTTACGACGGGATAAAATATGGTTACTCGGCGATTAACGATAGCCTATTTTCAGTAAAAAACCTCCTGGATAATTATCTAAAAACAAGGCAGCATGGTTTTGGCGCCGAAGTCAGGCGTAGAATAATGCTTGGCACATATTCTTTGTCCTCGGGCTATTACGACGCTTATTATTTGAAAGCTCAGAAAGTTCGCGCTTTGATTAAAAAAGATTTTGACGAAGCATTTGAAAAAGTTGATGTTATTTTAACGCCCACTTCTCCCACGCCTGCTTTTAAAATAGGAGAAAAGATAGAAGATCCAGTTAAAATGTATTTATCAGATGTTTATACGGTGCCAATTAACCTAGCTGGTGTCCCCGCGCTTTCTATGCCTTGCGGTTTGGTTGGTAGATTGCCGGTGGGCCTGCAGATTATCGGTCCGCAATTTGGTGAAGAGCTTATTTTTGAAGCCGGCTTGGCGTTGGAGCAATTATTAGATTAGTTACAGATTAGCTACCAGAATACAGATCTATACAGATAAAAACAAAATCCACCCCACCCCCCCTTTAAAAAGGAGGGAGACGAATCTCGTTCCTTCCTTTGAAAAAGGCCCGCTTCGCCATAGCTTTAGCGAGGCGAGGAGGGTAGGAGGGATTTGGATTGAATCCGTATATCCGTACCTATCTGTATTCTGTAGCCAAATTATGGATCTAGCAGATTTATTTGATTCCATAAACGCTTGGTTTCAATCGGAGGGAGTCCGCCATTTTTTGCTTTGGGCAAAATTGATTTCTTTTAGTATTTCCTTTGTGCTTATTATAACAATAGTTATTTTGCTTAGGCGGTCCCAGTCTACCTGGTGGATTAGCGAAAGATTTGATTCTTTTAAAAAAGTTAAGCTACCAGAGCGCATGGAAAAAGAATGGCAGAAAGTTAATAGCCGTCTGGAAAAAGGGGATGAGGCTAATTTGAAGCTGGCAATTATTGAAGCTGATAATATGCTGGACGAGGTTTTAAAACGAATGGGGCTTGAGGGTAAAGATATGGGCGAACGGCTGGAAAAAATGACAAAACAGCAGTTAGGTTTTCTTGATGAAGTTTGGAGCGCCCATCGCTTAAGAAATTTAATTGTTCATCAATCGGATGTTGTGATAAGCAAAGAGCAGGCAGAAGAAGCGATAGGATCTTTTGAAAAAGCGCTAAAAGAGCTGGAGGTGATATAAGCTCGCTGCGTTTTGTATCGCATCGCCAAAGATAACATAAAATCCGCTTCAGAGGCGGTTTTTTAAATTTCTAATTGATCTAATTATTCTAATTTCTAATAAAATCCCAAAATTATAAATCCCAATTACCTCTTTAGTTTATTCACAATGGAATTAAAAATTAAATTAAGTTCTTTCGCTTCTTGCCATAGCCGCCTAGCTTCATTTTTTAATTCGGGAACCACGACCACAACCATCCTTAGCCAGCGCTTTGTTTCTCTGGCTTCTTTTTTACATATTCCTACTTTATGTCTAAAGTCGGATTTTGATTCAGCATCATCGGCCTCGCAGTAGTTAGCGCCAACGCTGGTGCCAGCCTTTACTAATTGAATAATTATAGGTTTTGTTATCGAATTTTCCGGTATCTTTTTAGTGAATTTTATAATTTCTTCTCCGAATTTCGCGGTCCTTTCTTCCAGGTCATATCTGTTTTGGCTATTGGACATTGGGTATTTTTTAGGTCAATTAGGAATTAGGCCAATTAGGTTAATTCACCCCGTTACCAGAACGCCACGGACGTAAGCCCGTGGATGAATGGTTAGGAACCCGAAAGGCATTGCCCCAAAGCCACGGGTGTAAGTCCGTGGTAACGGGGTTTACTGTATCTCTTCCGCTTTTATCTCAAAAGGCGTTTTTTTCTGGATTTCGCCTTTAAGCATTTTTTTGGCAATCAAATCTTCGATTTTATCCTGAATTAATCTTCTCATGGCTCTGGCGCCGTTAGTCGGGTCATAACCGAGGCTCGCAACCTTTTGAACCAAATCATCGTTAAAATTAAATATAAGGTCTTGCCCGGCCAATCGTTTAGCCAGACCTTTAAGAAGGAGGCTGGCAACTTTTAATATATCATCTTGGGAAAGAGGTTTAAAAATAACCACGCCGTCAAAGCGGTTTAAAAATTCCGGTTTAAAAATTCCTTTCTGATGGACATAGTCAAATATTTTTTGTTTGGAGGCATCTAAGTCAACATTTTGCTGAACCATTTCCCTGATTAATTCAGCCGCGGCATTGGAGGTAGCAATAATAATTAAATTTCGGAAATTAATTTTCTGGCCGAAAGCGTCAGTTAGCCAGCCTTCGTCTAAAACCTGTAAAAACAGATTTAAAATTTCAGGATCAGATTTTTCTATCTCATCAAGCAAAAGCAGGGAAAATTGATTTTCGCGGACCGCGGTTGTTAAGAGACCGGGTTTTTGGCTTGTGGCTGAGCCAATTGCTCTTTCAACGGCAGTGGCATCCTGGAACTCAGACATATCAAACCTTATCATTCTATTTTCTGCGCCAAAATATGCTTCAGCTAGGGCTTTGGCAGTTTCTGTTTTACCAACGCCGGTTGGGCCCATAAACAAGAAGCTGCCCATTGGCCGGTTGGTGGCTCCGATGCCAAGCCGAGCGCGCCGCATAGCTGAGGCAATGTTTTTTACCGCCAATTCCTGGTCGACAACTCTTTGATGGATAAATTCTTCAAGATTCGCCAGTTTCTCTTTTTCTGTTTTTTGCAGTTCCCCAACAGGCATTTCGGCTTTTTGGGAAACCACCGCATCAATATGTTCGGGCAAGACAAAATAGCCTTTGGCATTAACGGCAGCATAAATAATTGCCTCTTCTAGCAAATCAATCGCTTTTTCGGGCATAGGGGAATCGGCAATGTAGCGGTCAGAAGTTTTAATGACTTCTTTTAAGGCCTGGAGAGTAACCCTTCTTTCTTTTTTCTTTTCCATTTCATCAACTACATCTTGCAGGATTAATAAAGCTTGCGCGGAATCGGGCTCTTTGATTTCAACTTTTTCAAATAAAGTTAAAAGCCCCTGATTTTTCTGGATATAATTATGCAAATCTTTATAAGTTGTAGTGGCGATTAATTGAAAATAAGAGCCATCAAGATAGGGGATTAAAATTTGGGAGACATCCTTTTGCTCGGGGCTCAAAGAAGAAACAAAATTATGGATGTTGTTAATTACGAGTATAATATTGCCTGCGTATTGCGCCTCGTTAAAGATTTTCATTAAGCGCTGTTTTATATCGCCTTCGGTTGTTAATCCAGATAATGCCAAATTAAGGTCCAGTTCCAAAACTCGACGATATGCCAAAGGAGCAGCGACTTTGCCCTCTTTTATTAATTTGGCGAATTGATTAATTAGCGTTTCTTTGCCAACGCCTGGTTCACCGACAAGCAAAACATTGCCTTGCTGGCTTTTGCAAAGAATCCGTTCCATTGCCCCGATTTCCTCCTTCCGGCCAATTAAATTTATTGAGCCGGGAATTTCTCTGATTTCCCGGGCAAATTTATCAAGATTAGGTGTCCAGCCGTAAAGCCAGCTGCGGCCAAATCCGCCAATTTTAAAAAGATTTTCTTTTTCCCAGAATCTGCGTTTTTTTAATTTTTCGTTTTCCTCTAACAGATACCATTGCGTCACTTTTTTAAAATCTTCTTGTTCAATACCCTTTTCTTTCAAGAACTGACCCAAAAGTTCTTCGGGTCCCGAAAGTATTTCCTCGGGAATTTCTTCTTGTTTTAGTCCCAGCCTTTCCCAGATAATAGAGGGCCATTTTTGCCGAAAAACTTCTTTTAAGCTCATCTCCGAAGGTAATTTTTGTCTGGACATTTGGTAAAGCAAGCCGAATATAAAGATCGTTGCAAGATTAATTATTAAGAAAATAAAGGTTTTAATTTTTGCTCCGGGCGTTTGCCAGATAAAAAATATACCGGATACCAAAGAAGCGGCTAAAAAGAATGGCCAAAAAATCCAGAGCACCAAAAATGCGGCGCCGCCAATTAAAGCAAGGCCTAGCAAGGCAACGGCAAAAATAATGGTAAAAAATTTAATCACCGCGCCAATAGCGCGGCTGATCATGTTAAAGGCAAAAGTCTGAATAAACTTTTTTAGTTCAAAGCCAGCGCCATAGCCTGAGACATCTTTCTTCCAAGGGGCAAGAATAGTTTTTAAAAGCTGGGGGATAGGGATAAAATAAAATAAAAAAAACTGCAAAAAATTGCCCCAAATTTGCAGAATTCTTTTTGGCGCTTGCAGATAATGCCAGAGGAAATATTCAATAATTATCATGATGTTGAGCTTTCCTTAATTTTAACAGATTGTCAGATTTGCGGGAAGTCAAGTATTACACAGACTGATTAAAAAAGCCCCTTAGCGCGGGGCTTTTCAGGTTATTTTTCATTCCAGTCTATTCTTTTGCCGCCTCGGCCAGCCTTTTTAGATGTAAAACCTTTAGGATAACGGCTTTGGAGTTTCTTAACATTTTCTTCTAAAATATCTTGAAGATTCCAGCCAAAAAAATTACAAATCATCGCGGCATACCATAAAGTATCGCCAATGTTTTCTTTAATTCCGACTCGCTGGTCATTGTTATGCGAAAATGTTTTTTTAATGCAACCAGCTACATCTCCAGCTTCGCCCGCGATTCCCAGCCCCCAAGTAAAAATCTTTTTTTCTTTTGTTTTAAATTTCACCGCCGTTTTTTGGCATAAGCGCTGGTATTCTTTGAATGAAGTAATTTTGTCTTTTTTCATAGATACTTTAGTTAAATTAATTTTTTATTCATTCTATCATAACCATTAATTTAATGTAACCCGTCTTGATTTAAATGATTAAATAATGTAGAATACACACATATTTATCGCGAAGTAGGGAAGGAGTCCCGAAAATTAAAAAATCGTAGATTTTTATAATTTTCGAGGATCCTCGATTTTGTGATTCCGCCTTCAGCGGAAACAAAATCGGGATATCTCGGAATTTGCTATTTTGGACTATACGGTATATATTTTGAAGAGTTTAAAAAATCAGCGGTATTATATAGGTCAAACAGAGGATTTTAATAAAAGATTTAAGGAGCATAACTCCGGAAAGTCTAAGGCGACAAAATATGGAATGCCATGGGTAGCCGTGCATAAAGAGGTTTGCGATTCTAGAAAGGAGGCCATAAGAAAAGAGAAAAAATTGAAAAGCCTAAAAAAGCGTAAGTATATAGATAATCTTATCGCGGGGTAGAGAAGTAGTATCTCGGGGGTCTCATAAGCCCCAGGCCCGGGTGCAATTCCCGGCCCCGCAACATATAGAAAGTTAAAAGTGAAAAGTTTAAAGTTCGAGGTTAAAGTGCAAAATTAAAATTTTAATTTTGAATTTTAAGTTTGTTGTGGCGGCGTAGCTCAGTGGTAGAGCGAGGGACTCATAAGCCCTAGGTCGCAGGTCCGATCCCTGCCGCCGCTACCCATGATTAAAAAACTCAAAAATAAATATGTAGTTTTGAGCGAAAGAACCGGTCGCAAATTCGGGAGCTATAAAACCTTAAAAGAGGCAAAAGTCAGATTGCGGCAAGTTGAATTTTTTAAGCATTCAAAAAAGCAAAAATAATTCGTGTTTATAAAATTAAACTGATAAACTAACAACTGATAAACTGATTCATGGACCGTTAGCGTAGCCTGGTTTAACGCGTCTCCCTGTCACGGAGAAGATCGCGGGTTCGAATCCCGCACGGTCCGCCAAGTTTTATCGGCATGACCCGAGTAATCGGAAATGTAAAATAAATGTATGAAAAATAAAACAATCTTAATTGCAGTAATTGTGTTGATTCTAATTGCGATAGGAGGTTTTTACTATTATTTCTCCAATAAAGCCTCTCAACCACCCGTTGAGCTTCAAGATGGCTTAGACAGACAGAGGCAAGATTGTATTGATAAATACGGGACGAAAGAAGATCCGCTGGGCTTATCAGACAATGCCGACCCAAGATTAGCCGAGTGCTTAAAGCAAGTTGATCCCAAAAATCCTCTTGGCATATAACGACCCACGTGCCTCGGGTAGGGAATCGCTAAAAGTGCCCAAAATGCCTTCAAGTAACCGATACTTAACTCGAATGTCCCGCCAGCACTTTATTCTCTCGTATCTGCTTATTTGCTAATGCTTGATAGCCTTCAAAAGATTAATAAAATCCTTGCAGGGATTCTCAACCCAGAAAAGACTGGAAACCAGATGTGATGATATAAGGGGTAGCTAAACATGCACTAACTTTGATATATAAATATGCTTGCTTTGCCTCTGGATTATAGTTCTAACATTGTCCATGACGCCCGAATCTGCCGCTTGGTTTAATCCAAGCGGTTTTTTATTGTTGAAGCTTTGGCGATTTTTATGTAAAATATAGGCATGACATTCAGGCTCTATTTAATTGGCTTCGCTCTGGCAACGCTTATAGCTTTGTTGTCTTTTTGTCTGATAATTATTTTTTTCTCGCCGGAAAACGCCGATGCTTTTTTGCTAAGTCTTTTATTTCTTAGTCTTTTTATTGCTTTTTCCGGCCTTTTTAGTTTAGCGGGGTTTTTTATCAGGAAAAAAAGGAATAGAAGGGAGGCGTCCTTTAAGTTTTTAAGCATCTCTTTTAGGCAGGGAATTTCATTGGCTATTCTATTGACCGCCTCGCTGGTTATGCGGACATATAATATTTTTTGGTGGTGGGGAGGGGTGATATTAATATTGATTGTCTTGGGCGTGGAATTTCTCTTTTTAAGGAGGCAAAACTAGGCTTTTTTTTATTAATTTTAGGGGTTGCAAATTGTCTAAAAATACGATAAAATAAAGGGTAGAAACGTGGCTATTTCAAGGGGATTATCGCCCCTGTTTGTTTTGATAATTCTTTGATAATCCAAGCATATGTTTGAGATGCTAAAACAATTAAAAGAGGCGGTTTTAAAAGAGATAGAGGCCGCTAAAAACATAAATTCGCTGGAGGATTTGCGTATTAGATACTTTGGCCGCAAAGGGAAAATAACAGAAGTTTTGCGGAAATTAAAAGATCTTTCGCAAGAAGAGCGAATAAATATTGGTGCATCGGCAAACCAGCTAAAACAGGAGCTGGAGTTGATTTTGGAGCAAAAGAAAAAAGACCTTGGCGCTTCTTTTGAGGCGGCAAGGGAATGGATTGATATTTCAGCGCCCGGACACAAATTGCCGCGCGGCCATTTGCATCCCCGAACGCAGGTCTTGCGGAAGATTGAAGAAATTTTTCAATCGCTTGGATTTTCTGTGGTTTGGGGGCCGGAACTGGAAACTGATTTTTATAATTTTGAAGCGCTTAATGTTCCCAAAGACCATCCAGCCAGAGATATGCAGGACACTTTTTATGTTGACGAGCAGATGCTTTTGCGAACCCAAACTTCGCCAATGCAGGTGCGTTATATGGAAAAGCACGAACCGCCGCTTCGCATCATTGTGCCCGGCAAAGTTTTTAGACGCGATGCCACCGATGCTTCTCATGATTGCCAATTTTATCAAATAGAGGGCTTGATGGTTGACAAAGAAATTTCCGTGGCGAATTTTAAAGCCGTTATCCAAGAATTTTTTAAGAGATTCTATGGTCAAGATACAAAGATTAGATTAAGGCCAAGCTTTTTTCCATTTACCGAGCCAAGCTTTGAAGTTGATATGGTCTGTGCGGTTTGCGGGGGGCATGGCTGTCGGGTTTGCGGGCAAACAGGCTGGCTGGAAATGATGGGCGCTGGCATGGTGCATCCTTTTGTTTTTAAATCAGCCGGCTACATAAGCGGCCAATGGCAGGGTTTTGCTTTCGGTATGGGATTGGATAGGCTAGTGATGATGAAATATAGGATTAATGATATTAGGTTATTAAATTCGGGAGACTTGAGGTTCCTGAAGCAGTTTTAAATTTAGCTACGGAATACAGATCGCTTACAGATATACAGATAAATTCGGTTTTATTCTATCCGTATATCCGTATAAAATCCGTATTCTGTAGCCATTTGATGAAGTTTTCAGCTAATTGGCTAAACGAATATCTCAAAAAATCCGTAGCGCCAGAGAAAATGGTAGAGTTTTTGACGATGCAT
Organism: Candidatus Portnoyibacteriota bacterium; assembly: GCA_016208745.1. Lineage (GTDB taxonomy): Bacteria > Patescibacteriota > Minisyncoccia > Portnoybacterales > GWB1-42-6 > JACQXN01. The sequence goes on from JACQXN010000028.1 coordinate 16,157, forward strand.
GTTTTTGAAGTTGAGGGAATAGACAAGAAAGGCAAGGATTCTGTTTTGGACATAAAAGTTTTGCCCGACAGGGCGCACGATTGTTTTTCGCATATTGGAATTGCCAAAGAAATAGCCGCAATTTCCAATAATCAATTTTTATTTCCAAAGATTAATTTTAAAGAAGATAGGTCGTTAAAAATAAAAGACTTTATTTCAGTTGAGATTAGAAATTTAGACTTATGCCCCCGCTATAGTATGCAAATGGTAACTAATATTAAAGTTGGTCCATCGCCAGAATGGATGCAGGAGCGTTTAATTGTCTGCGGTTTGCGGCCAATAAATAATATTGTTGATATAACGAATTATGTGATGCTTGAGACCGGGCAACCTTTGCATGCCTTTGACCTAGATAAGCTCGACACCAATACACGAATTGCTACGAATGACACAAATAAAAAAACAATTATTGTCAGGCGTGCGCAAAATGGCGAAAAGATAATCACTTTAGACGAAGGCCGCGCTGAAAGAATTTTAGATAGCGATATTTTGGTCATCGCTGATTCAGAAAAACCGATTGGCATTGCCGGCATAAAAGGCGGCCGGGGGCCGGAAATTGATAATCAAACCAAGCGGATTGTTATTGAGGCGGCTAATTTTAATCCAATAAATATTCGCCGCAGCTCAAAAAAACTTAATTTGCGAACTGATGCCTCAACTCGTTTTGAGAACGGGTTGGATCCAAATTTAACCCTTGATGCTTTAAAAAGATGCGTTTTTTTGATAGGGGAATTCGCAGAAGGAAAAGTCGTTTCAGGAATCATAGACATTTATTCCAAAAAGATTAAACCGCGAAAAATTTTGCTTGCGTTTTCGCGCGCGCAAACCCTGCTGGGAATAAAAATTACGAGTCAGCAGATTGCCGCAATTTTTAAACGGCTGGCCATGCCTTCAAAAATCATTAAAAAAGCAAAAGAGGAATTTATTGAAGTTATTGCGCCAACAAGCCGGCTGGATCTTTTATTGCCCGAAGATTTGATAGAAGAAATAGGCCGTCTTTGGGGCTACGATAAAATTCCGGCTAAAATGCCCCAAGGCGTTATTTTGCCGGCAATAAAAAACGAAGACTTAATCTACGAGGATAAAATCAGAAATATATTGGCTGGTTTTGGATACGCGGAGGTGCAAAACTATTCTTTAATTTCAGACGGGGATCAAAAATTATTTGATTCTGATGAAATTGTTGAAATTATAAACCCTTTGAGCCAAGACCAAAAATATCTTCGGCCGTCGTTAATTATAAATTTGTTAAAAAATGCCAGAGAGAATTTAAAGTATTTTTCCGGCATTCGGCTTTTTGAGATCGGCCACACCTTTATTAGAGAAAACGGCTCTTATGTTGAAAAAAATAAAATTACCGGTTTGATTTGCCAAAAGAATATTTTAAAACATGGCGAAAATTTCTTTGAGCTTAAAGGCTTAACTGAGGCCTTGTTAGATAAGCTTGGAATATCTGATTACTGGTTTGATGACGCAATTTCGCAAAAATATGATTGGCTGAAATTTGTTCATCCTAGACGCCGGGCAGAGATTAAATCGGGCGATGAAGCTATTGGCTGGGTCGCAGAGGCCAAGCCCGAATTGCTGGCGGCGCTTGAAATCAAAGAACGTGTTGCAATTTTTGAGCTGGATTTTGCGGGGCTAAAGGAGCTTGCATCAGAAGAAAGATTTTATGTTCCTCCCTCCAAATACCCGGCGATTATTCGGGATTTGGCTGTGATTGTTGACAGGGATATTAAAATCGAAGCAGTTTTAAATATAATTGAAATTGAGGGCGGCGCATTGCTGCAGGATGTTGATATTTTTGATATTTATGAAGGCTTGGAAGGCAATAAAAAAAGTTTAGCTTTCAGATTAACCTTTCAATCAGACGAAAGGAATTTGACCGATAAAGAGGTAAATGAATTGATGGAAAAAATAATTAAAGTGATTGAGGAAAGAGGATGGGAGATTAGAAAGTAATTCCAAAATCCAAATTTCAAATATCAAATCAAACTTTAAATCCAAATGACTAAATTAATTATTTTGGATTTTGAGCTTTGGATTTGATTTGGAATAATTTAGATTTTGACATTTGGATTTAAGATATTTTATGGTCAATAACGGCAAAAACAACAACAATAATAATAACGTCAGTTATGAGGCTAAAGATATTTATGTTCTTGAGGGTCTTGAACCTGTGCGTAAGAGGCCCGGAATGTATATCGGTTCAACGGGAGTTGATGGCCTGCATCATTTAATCTGGGAAGTGGTTGACAATTCATTTGACGAGGCAATGGCTGGTTTTGCCAGTGAAGTGGAGGTGGCTTTGCTGCCTGACAATCGCGTTCGAGTTCGCGATAACGGGCGCGGGATTCCGGTTGATATTCATAAGCAGACAAAAAAATCGGCTCTGGAAACCGTTATGTGCACTCTGCATGCTGGCGGAAAATTTGGCGGCGAAAGCTATAAAGTGGCTGGCGGCTTGCATGGGGTTGGTGTTTCGGTGGTCAACGCTTTATCCGTTTGGATGAGGGCGGAAGTTTGCCGCAATGGGTCTTTGTACGCGCAGGAATATCAACGGGGCAAACCAAAGCAAAGCGTCAAAAAAGTTGGCAAATGCGATGCTACCGGCACAACCATTATTTTTGAGCCTGATTCAGAAATTTTTAAAGATATTAAATTTGACTGGGAAAAAGTTCTGGCTCATTTAAGGCAACAGGCTTATTTGACCAAAGGAGTGAAAGTTATTGTCCGTGATTTGCGCGAGGTTGACGCCAAACCGGAAGAATTTTGCGCCAATTGCCAAGTGCCATCAAAAAAGAAAAAAGAAGCCGGCCCTAAGGATTTTGAGAAACCGGATAATGGCGCCCGCTCTCATAGTTTTTATTTTGAAGGCGGGATAGTTTCTTATGTTAAATTTCTTGTTCGTGATCGCGATGACGTAGTTAAGCATCCAAATATTTTTTATGTCAATCGCGAGGTTGAGGAAATGCAGGTTGAGGTTGCTCTTCAATATACCGAAGAAATTCAAGGATATGAGATTAGTTTTGCTAATAACATTCATACGCCAGAAGGAGGAATGCATATAACCGGTTTCCGCTCAGCGCTAACCAGAGGCCTTAACGATTATGCCAAGAAAGGTAATTTTTTGAAAAATGGCGAAGAGAATTTGACTGGCGATGATGTGAGAGAAGGGTTAGTCGTGGTAGTCAGCGTTAAATTGCGCGAACCGCAATTTGAAGGTCAAACCAAGGCGAAATTAGGTAATCCCGAGGCCAGAACTGCGGTTGATACAGCGGTGGCTTATGGCCTGGAAGAGTATCTAGAAAAAAATCCCAATGATGCCAGAGAAATTTTAGGCAAATGTATTTTAGCGGCTAAAGCCAGACAGGCAGCTAAAGCAGCTAGAGATACGGTTTTGAGAAAGGGTATTTTAGAAGGCTTGGCTTTGCCGGGGAAGCTAGCTGATTGTTCTTCTCGCGATCCTGAAAGCTCGGAGTTATATATAGTTGAGGGTGATTCAGCTGGCGGCTCGGCCAAGCAAGGCCGCGATCGGTCTTTTCAGGCGATTCTGCCTCTGCGTGGGAAAATATTAAACGTGGAAAAAGCGCGTCTTGACAGAGCCTTAACCTCAAAAGAAGTTAAAGCCTTAATAATTGCTTTGGGCACAGCAATTGCCGATGATTTTAATATTGAGAAACTAAGGTATCAGAGAGTCATTATTATGACTGATGCGGATGTTGACGGCGCCCATATTAGAACCCTGCTTTTAACTTTATTTTTCCGCTATCTTAAAGAAATTATTGAAAAAGGATATCTATTTATTGCCCAGCCGCCGCTTTACAGAATTAATAGAGGCAAGGAAGCAAAATATGCCTATTCTGACAATGAGAAGGAGGAAATTATAAATGAATTTAAAAAGGCCAAGCAGGATAAATTGAAAGTGAAAAGCTATGGCAAGCCGGTGAAGATAGAAGAAGAAGCTTTGGAAGGCGAAGAGAAGACCGAAAAAATAAGCGGTGTTAATATTCAGCGCTACAAAGGTCTTGGCGAAATGAATCCGGACCAGCTCTGGGAGACAACTATGGACCCAAAAAGCCGCGTGATGAAACAGGTAACGATTGAAGATGCCCACGAAGCAGAAAAGATGTTTAATATATTAATGGGCGACGAAGTCTTGCCGCGCAAACGCTTTATCCAGGCGCATGCCAAGAATGTGACGAATCTTGATATTTAATTATATGTCGATTCCCTAAGTGGTTGACAAAAAATTTAAGGGCGCTATAATAGGCTTAATTAAGCCCTGCGGGGCTTTTTAGATAGAGGAATCAGTTCGTCAGTTTATCAGTTTGTCAGTTAGCCGGTCTGACTGAAAAACTGAGAGGTTGCGGAGCAACCGAAACTGAGAAACTGAAAAACCGGTAATATATGTTTTCCAAAATCACCAATTTCTTAAAGGAGGTCAGGACTGAAATGAAAAAAGTCACCTGGCCAACGAGGCAAGACACAATCAGATACACGCTGATTGTTATTGGCGTTTCTTTGGGTGTGGCGATTTTTTTGGGGGGGCTTGATTTTTTATTCTCATTTTTAATGACAAGGTTTTTAATTAGATAATCTTTTATGCCAAAGCAGATATCAAGAGGAAAAAACTGGTATGTTTTGCACACTTATTCTGGGTACGAAGAAGCCGTAGCCAGGAATTTGAGGCAGCGCATAATTTCAACGGGCATGGAGGATAAAATTTTTAATGTTTTGGTGCCGGTTGAGAAAAAAATAAAAATTAAAAGCGGCAAGAGAAAAGTGGTTGAAGAAAAAATTTATCCGGGCTATGTTTTGGTGGAAATGATTGTGACTGATGATTCATGGTATGTTGTCAGAAATACTCCTCGGGTGACTGGTTTTATCGGTTCTGGCACCATTCCAACGCCGATTTCTTCTGAAGAAATTGCGGATTTACAAAAACGGATGGGCGTTGAGGAGCCAAAATTTAAAATTGATGTTTTGGTGGGCGACACGGTAAAAATTAACGATGGCCCATTTAAAGATACAGATGGCAAGATTTCAGAGATTGACGAAGAGCGCGGAAGAGTCAAAGTTTTAGTTTCAATGTTTGGGCGCGAAACGCCGGTGGAATTAGATTTTCTTCAAATAAAGAAAATCTAGAAGCAAATTTCACGCCAACTAAAATTTTAGAAGCCAGAAATACGCCAAAGATGCATAAAAATCCAGACTTTCTATACGAAAAAGAAAGCTACGATATTATTGAAGTCTGCAAAGAAGTATGGCATGAATTTGGCGGATCATTTAAAGAGTCAATAGTTGATAAGGCGCTAGAAGTCGGGTTGAAAGAAAAAGGCTATTCAGTCGAAAGTCAAAAGAAAATTGACATTTATTTCAAAGGGAGAAAGATCGGTGTTTATGTTCCCGACAAGATTATAAATAGCATAATTCTATTAGAATTAAAATGTAAACCATTCCTTATAAGGGAAGACGAAAAGCAATTTTGGCATTATCTCAAGGCCTCTCCTTATAAGCTCGGTTTTTTAATTAATTTCAGTCCAAGAAAGTTAGAATTTAAACGTCGAATTTACGATAAAGCCAGACAATCACGGTTTTAAATTGGCGTAAATTGGCTTCTATAATAATTTTTGGCGTTTATTTTCGCTTCTACTATGGCAAAAGCAATAAAAACAATCGTCAAACTACAGATTCCCGCTGGCGCGGCAAACCCCGCTCCGCCTATTGGGCCGGCGCTAGGCCAGCACGGTTTAAACATCGCTGAATTTTGCAGCCGTTTTAATGACGCCACCAAAGATAAAATCGGCGACATTATTCCGGTTGAAATAACAATTTTTGAAGATAGAAGCTACGATTTTAAATTAAAAACCCCGCCAGCCTCTGATCTATTGCGCAAAGCCGCTGGCATATAAAAAGGCGCGGCTAATCCCTTAAAAGATAAAGTTGGAAAAATTTCCCGCAAACAGCTTCGCGAAATCGCCGAGAAAAAAAAGGGCGATTTAAATGCTAATGATGTAGAAGCGGCAGAGAAAATTATCGAAGGGACAGCCCGTTCTATGGGGATAAAAATAGAGTAAGTCTTTTTGTCATTCTGAGTCCCGAGCTTGTCGAGGGAGAGGAATTTCGCACGAATGTGCGCAATGAAGTCCCATATTATTTTTATCTGACCCAAGAAAGCAGACAATATAAAGGGGGGCAAAAATGAAAAAGACAGGATGGTTTAAAAAGATTTGGAAGTCTTTGCTTAAAAGGACTTCTAATAGCGGTTCTAAGGTGGGCGTCTATCCCGGTTCGTATCGACGAACAAAGGCGTACAGCAGATAGTTTTTTCACTAAAAGGCATCCTATCAGCAAGGCAGCAAAAACGCCTTGCTTTTTAATTTCGCGCGTGATAAATTAGAATAACCTAAATTAGCTCATTAACATAAAAATAAAAAATATAAAGCATAGAAAAGGAGAAAATTATGCCAAGACCATTATGGGAAGAAACGTGGATGGAAATAGCAGAAGTTTTTGCTAGGCGTTCTATTTGTAAGCGCTATAATGTCGGTGCTGTATTTAGTCTAGGCAATAAATTTATTACAGCGGGCTATAACGGTCCGCCCAAAGGCATTGTTCATTGTAGCGAAGTCGGGTGCGCTAAAGAGACGGGTGATAATGGCGGGTCTTGTCGCGGAGCTCATGCTGAAATGAACGGAATTGTCAATGCGGCAAACCAAGGCGTTAAAATTGCCGGTTCAACACTAACTTGTACTTGGCGACCATGTCTAGAATGTGCGAAACATCTTATCAATGCCCAAGTCGCAAGAATAGTTTATAAGAATTATTACGACAAGGAGCCGGAAGCAATAGAGATGTTAAAAGCTAGTGGTATAGAAATTTTTCAATTTGATTTATTGCTTAGAGCGCTAGGAAAGGAGGCAAAAGAATGAGCAGGGTATTTTTTGCAGTTGTTAAATCGCTTGGCGATGCTTGGTTCCAGGCATTAGATGCGATTATGACAAAAGGCAGGGATTACGAAATTACAAAGGGAAGCTACGAAGGAACTCGTCGGCTCGCGTTGCCTGTCTCTATAGATATTGAATATCCGGGCTCGCGGCCATTATATCCCATAATGCCAGAGGGCATACCAGCGCCAACAGATGATGTCGATATTCAGGAATACACTCTATATTTAATGACTGGCACGAAAAAGCCTAACGAGCATTATACATATGGCGAGGATTTGGAATGGCAGATTCCGTATGTCATTAAAATGTTCAAGAAAGAAGGGTTTGGCACGAATCATTGCTATATGACAGTTGGCCGGCCGGAGACTCTATATTTTTATGACACGGAAGTGGAATATTCTGAATCAATTGTCGTTAGAGACAGGAAAACCGGCGGTCTGTTGAGGGCTAGACAAATACATAACAGGTGGAATTTGGAAAAAGATGTGAAGCCTAGTTCCCAGTGTCTTCGCGGAATTGATGTCTGGGTTGAAGACGGGACGCTTAATTTCTGGGTATATTTCCGCTCCTGGGATCTATGGGGCGGCTTCCCGGTCAATCTTGGCGGCATCCAGCTGGTAAAGGAATATATGGCGGCAGAAATCGGAGTCAAAGATGGCGGCATGATCGTGTCTTGTAAAGATCTTCATGTCTATGAGCACGGTTGGTTTGTTGCCTTGGCAAGGTTGCGAAAAGATGCCAGCCAGATTCCAGGAGGTGCGAAATGAGCGATATGCAGTGTTTGGTTTGTAGCCACCATGCTTTTTTTAAACCGATGAGCAACGATACTTTCGTTTGCTGTATTATAAGAGGCGAGACAGCGCATGATATTGATTTACGAAAAGGTTTTTCAGCGGCTATCAAAAAGTATTGTTTTAGCGGGGAAAACTGTGAACTATTCAAATCCGGCCCCAGTATATGCGCGACTTTGCCGGAATATCCGTTTGATGTTCCGCTAATTCGTTTGAAGGGCGAAAAAGTTATTTTATAAAAAACATAGAGGAATTGATTTTAACAGGCCTTTCGGGTAATATAAAACCGAGGGGCCTTTATTATTATATGTATTTATTCAAAAAAGTCATCTCCCCCTTTTCAAAGGGGGATTAAGGGGGATTTAGTTTAAGCCAAAATCCACCCTAACCCTCCTTTAAAAAGGAGGGAAAAAATATTTATGATTCTAGGCGTAGATAAACTTCATAAATTAGTAAAAAGCAAAAAACTGGTTGAAAATTTATGCGAACGGGAATTAAATAATCCCGAAGGCGCGGGTTTTGATTTACGGCTGGGTGAGATTTTTGAATTAAAGGGCAATGGTTTTCTGGGAGAAGAAAAACGGAATACTCCAGAAATTAAATCAGTCGCCAAATACGAAGAAGGAAAGAAAAAATCTTTTGTTTTTAAACCCGGGAGATATTACGCTGTTAAAACAATTGAAAAAGTTAATGCGCCAAAAAATATTTTAATTTTATTTAGGCCGCGTTCAACTTTATATCGTTCCGGCATTGCTTTGTTTACCGGCAATGCTTCGCCGGGCTATTGCGGCGAATTAACTTTTGGAATGGTGAATCTCGGCCCTTGCCAGATAAAAATTGAACTTGGCGCGCGCATTGTCCACGCGATGTTTTATGAAGTCAAGGGAAAAACTAATTTATATCGCGGTCAATGGCAAGGAGGGAGAGTCGGCGCCAAGAAAAAAGAAAAACAAGTTTAGATGGATAATGAAATAAAAAAATTAATAGAAAAAGAAATCGCCCGCCAGAAAAACGGGCTGGTTTTGATTCCTTCGGAAAATTATGCTAGCCTAGAAGTTTTGCAGGCCATGGGCACGCCGCTTTCAAATAAATATTCAGAAGGTTATCCGGGAAAACGATATTATGGCGGAAATGAGTTTATTGATGAAATAGAAAATTTAGCGATTGAGAGGGCAAGAAAATTATTTAATGCCGAGCATGCTAATGTCCAGCCGCATTCAGGTTCGCAAGCTAACGCCGCGGTTTATCTTGCCTTGCTTAAGCCGGGCGATAAAATTTTAGGCTTTGATTTGGCTTCCGGCGGTCATTTAACTCATGGCTCGCCAATAAATTTTTCCGGCCAGTTTTATAATTTTGTCTATTATGGCGTTAATCGAGAAACCGAATTAATTGACTTTGACGAAGTTGAAAAAATCGCTTTGGAATTTAAGCCAAAATTAATAATTGTCAGCACCACTTCTTATTCGCGCTTTCTTGATTTTCAAAAATTCAGCGCGATTGCCAAAAAAGTCAACGCCTATTTAATGGCCGATATCGCGCATATTGCCGGTTTGGTGATCGCGGGCGAGCATCCAAGCCCGTTTCCTTTCTGCGATGTTGTAACCAGCACCACTCATAAAACTTTACGCGGCCCGCGCGGCGGCTTGATTTTATGCAAAAAAGAATTAGCGCAAAAAATTGATAAGGCGGTATTCCCGGGGATTCAAGGCGGACCAATGGAAAATGTTATTGCCGCTAAAGCTGTTTGTTTTTTTGAAGCGGCTAGTCCAGAATTTAAAAAGTATCAGCATCAGATTATTTTAAATGCTAAAGCGATGGCTGAAGAATTTTTAAAGCAGGGGATTAGAGCTGTTAGCAATGGAACAGATAATCATTTAATGGTTTTAGATATTTCTTCTTTTGGCCATGATTCGCGCGAGATTCAGAACAAATTAAGTGAGCTTGGAATTTATGTAAATTGCAATGCCATTCCTTTTGACAAAAAGCCGCCATTTAATCCTTCGGGCATCCGCGTTGGTTCGCCCGCGATTACTACGAGAGGATTTAAAGAAGAAGAATGTAAAATTGTTGCCGGTTTGGTTGCGGGGATGATAAAGAATTTTGATGACGAGAAGATTCTTGAAGAGGCGGGAAATAAAGTCAAAGAGTTGACGGGGAGGTTTCCGATATATAAAGATTTTTCTTAAAAATCGCCTTTATCCAAAGGCGTCAAAAAGTTACTTTTTTGATGGCAAAAAAGTAGCCAAAAAACCACTTGCAGGGCATAAAGTTTTAAGAAAATCAGGTTTACTTAGCTAAAATCGGCTCTTAAACTCGCTACTGCTCGCTCGCCGATTTCTTAACGCTTCGTTCACCTCGATTTTCTAATAAAACTTTTGCCATGCAAGAATAAAAAAGCGGATAGCGAATTTTAAGAGTTTTTAAAACAATTTTATCAAACCCGCGCATGGCGAAAATTTATGACAAAATCTAGATGAACCGAGCGTAAAATTTGCGTGCTGTGGTTGTCAGCGCGAAGCGCTGGGCATAGCAAATTTAGCGAGGCGAATCTGATTTTGTTAAATTTTTACGCTTGCGCGCAGTCTTTTGGTTACTTTTCTGCCGTGCCTCGCCGGCAGGCGGGCTGACAGAAAAGTAACCCTATAATGCCTTTAGGCAAAGGCAAAGTTTATGAAACTTTTTGACGGCAGGCAAGCAGCTAAACATATTTTAGAGGAGCTGAAAAAAAAGATAAAAAAAGAAAAAATCCAGTCCTGTCTGGCTGTTATTTCAGTTGGCGAAAATGAGGAATCAAAACTTTATGTCAAACTTAAAAAGGAAGCAGCAGAAAAAATCGGTATTAAAGTTAGGGAATATGTTTTTAGCACTCAAGCGAAGGAAGAAGAAATAATTGCGACCATAGAGGCGCTTAATGAAGACAAAGAAGTGTCGGGTATTCTTGTTCAATTACCTCTGCCTGCAATGTTAAATACCGAAAAAATTATTGGAGCAATTAATCCCGCAAAAGATGTGGATGGTTTTCATAAAGAGAACAGGCGTCTTTTGGAAAAAGGAGACATAAAATTTATGCCGGTTTTGCCTTTGGCGATTTTGACAGCAGTTAAAATTGGGGCGGATGATAATTTAACAAACAAAAAGATTCTAGCTTTAGTTAACTCCGATATTTTTGGGGCAACGCTTAAGCTGGTGTTCAAAAAAGAAGGGGCAGATATAGAATATTTAGTGAGAAATACCTGTATTGTCGCCGGCGCAGAGAAACAATTAAAAGAAGCCGATGTTTTAATTATGGTTTGCGGCTGCCCCAATTTCATTAAAGGCGAAATGATAAAAGAGGGCGCGATTTTAATAGATGCGGGGATCACCCGTTTTAGCGACGGAAAAGTAGTGGGAGATTTTGACAGAAAAAGCGTTGAGCCAAAAGCGGCTTTTTTAACGCCGGTGCCCGGCGGCATCGGGCCTTTGGTAGTCGCTTTGCTTTTGCGCAATGTTTATTTGGCAGGAAAAAAAGATTAACCCAAATTTGCTATATGTTTACGCTATCGCTTAAGTATTATACACTTTTAATATGAAGCTAGATTTAACAAAAAAGAAGATCCTTTTAATGTTAATGGGCGGGGCTAGCCTTTGTTTTGTGCGTTCTCCAAAAAAATATTTTAAAATTTTAAAGTTGATCGGGAAAGAATGGAGTAGAATTAGCGATAAAGAAATTAATAAAAAAATAAAGAGTCTTTATAATTCAAAGTTAGTTAAAGTAAAAACAGAGAAAGACGGGACTATTGTTTTAGTGTTATCCAATGAAGGAAAGAGCAGAGTTTTAAGATATAAATTGGAAGAGATGAGAATTAAAATACAGAGATGGGATAAAAAGTGGCGGATAGTCATATTTGATATTCCCGAAGAACAAAAAGCGGCTAGAGATGCTTTGAGGCTTAGATTAAAAAGGCTGGGATTCTATGAATTACAAAAGAGCGTTTTTGTGCATCCTTTTGATTGTAAGGACGAGGTAGATTTTATAACCGAATTTTATCAAGTCACACCTTTTATAAGATACGGGTTGTTATCATCGATAGACAATGATTTACATCTTCGGAGAATTTTTGATTTAAGCTAGAGAAATTATATCAATACTTACGCTATAGCGTAAGTATTGATATAATTTAATAAGTTGATTCATTTATTGATTTTATTTTTTGTGATAATATGAAAATATGAAATACGAACCAGTTATCGGAATGGAAGTCCATGTTGAGCTTAAGACCAAAACAAAAATGTTTTGCGGTTGTGAGAATGGTTTTGGTTTAGAAAAAGAACCCAACATTCATATTTGTCCTGTTTGCACCGGTCAGCCCGGGACTTTGCCGGTTGCCAATATTGAGGCGATAAAAAAAGTTATTCAGGTGGCGCAGGCATTAAATTGCAAAATTCCTGAATTTTCCAAATTTGACCGCAAAAATTATTTTTATCCGGATTTGCCCAAAGGCTATCAAATTAGCCAGTATGACAAACCTTTATCAGAAAGCGGATTCCTGGAAATTAATGGTTCAAAAATTCGCATAACAAGGATTCATTTAGAAGAAGACACAGGCAAACTTATTCACCCTGTTAAAAATTCAGTAATTTCTAACGGGGTTCATCCTTCTGGCGCAGATTATTCTTTAGTTGATTACAATCGGGCGGGCGTTCCCTTGATGGAGCTTGTCACCGAACCAGATATTCACTCGGCTTTAGAAGCTAAGAAATTCTGCCAAGAATTGCAATTAATTTTGCGCTATCTTGATGTTTCGGGCGCTGATATGGAAAAAGGGCAAATGAGGTGCGAGGTCAATATTAGCTTATCCCAAGATGGGAAATTAGGCACGAAAGTTGAAATTAAAAACTTAAATTCCTTTCGGGCGGTTGAGCGCGGGATTGATTATGAAATAAAAAGACAGGGCGAGGCGTTGGAGTCGGGAGAAAAAATAATTCAGGAAACAAGAGGCTGGGACGATGTCAAACAAATAACCGTATCTCAAAGAACAAAAGAAGAAGCCCATGATTATCGTTATTTTCCTGAGCCGGATTTGCCGCCTCTGCATTCTGCCGAAGTTTTAAAAGAAATTCTTGCTTTGCCGGAATTACCTCAAGAAAGAAGAAAAAGATTTGGCGAAGAATACAAGTTACCGGCTGATGATATTGATGTTTTGGTAATAAAAAAAGAAATGGGCGATTATTTTGAATGTGTCGTCAGCGAGCTAAAAAGCTGGGCAGAAGTTTCTGAACCAAAAATTGAGGCGGAAAAATTAATTAAATTAACTGCTAATTATCTAATAACAGAAATTCAAAAATTACTATCTCAATCAAACGAGGTCTTCCAGAATTTAAAAATTACACCGGAAAATTTTGCGGAATTTATTAAATTAACGGCGCAAGGCGTTGTTTCTTCAAGTGGCGCCCAGATGGTTTTGAAAGAAATGCTTGAAACTGGCGCTGACCCGACCCATATTATTGAGGAAAGGCAGCTTGCGCAATTAAGTGATGAGACAGAACTTGAGCAGACAATAGCCGAAGTTATTTCGCAAAATCAAGGGCCAGTTGAGGATTTTAAAAAAGGCAAGGAAAAAGCCCTACAATTTTTAATCGGCAAAATTATGGCGGCCACCAAAGGCCGCGCCAATCCGCAAATCGCCGAAGAGATTTTAAAAAAACGTTTGCAATAAACCAATGAAAACCACCAGCTATGCTGGTGGTTTCTATCTTGCAGGCATAGCCTGCTAGAACAATTGAGGCATATCTATTTGTCTGTGTCTCTGGTTCTCAATGTATTTTTTGACTGCGAATTCATTGAGGCCAATGGTG
>JACQXN010000010.1 GCA_016208745.1 Candidatus Portnoyibacteriota bacterium
TGTGCAGTGGTCCAATTGATATAATCTTCGATTGGAAAACATAAAATCACCTCCTTCCTTGGGCGGTGATTTTATTATATATCCGCGAGCTACGCTTTAAACGCACACGCCGGCTAAAGCCGGCGGTTTATCAAGTAATCACAAAAGGCGCTGACCAAATCAGCGCCTAAAATTTTGCTTCTTAGTTTTTCCTTTTTACCCCGTTAGAAATGCCCCGCAGCTCTACTGTAACTGGATCACAAGATAAAATAATTCCTGCGGGGTTCAATGCCCCGCGGGAATTTCTAACGGGGTTTACTTCTTTGCATACCCTGCCGGCGCTAGTCTGTCAAACGCGTTGCATTTTGAATAGCCGGTAGCCTGCGCTTCGGCTTCTGAATTAAACCAAACCTGATTTTCAGGTTTTATTTGTTTAGCCCAAGAGCACCAGGGCCAATGATATTTCGTACCTGATTTTGAAGCAACAATAATCCCCTTTCCGGCGCTTTGTGAAATCGCCGCCTGAAGCGACTCTTGCGACTCCCCTGTTTGACTATTAACAGACTGCGTGGCTGTTATATTTTCTCCCTGCGTTTCTTCTATCACAACCTGATTTTTTGAAATCCCCGGCGCGCTCAAATATCCAACGCCAAAACTTATTAAAGCGACTAAAACAAACCCAGCCACAACCGCAATATCAGCCTGATTTTTTTTCGCCCACTCCCCCGCTCTGGCATACCAAGTTAATTGGATTGGGTCTTCCTTTCGCTGTTCCTCTCTGGTTGACATAGGGATTTTTTTAGATTATACTATTATAGAAGCCAGTAAAAAACGCCAAATATAATTTTAGAAGCAAAAGTTACGCCAAATTTTTGCGTAAAGTGGCGTTAAATTGGTTAGCGTAAATTGGCTTCTACAAGTATGGCCCATACAAAAGCGGCCGGCACAAGTAGGCTTGGCCGCGATTCACAACCCAAATATCTAGGCGTTAAACTATTTGCTGGCCAAGCTGCCAAACCCGGCAGTATTATTGTCCGCCAACGCGGCACAAAATTTAAGGCTGGCAAAAATGTCAAACGCGGCAACGACGACACGCTTTATTCTTTAACAAAAGGGGTTGTTAATTTCACTACCAAAAAAATTATGAAGTTTGATAGAAGCAAAAGACTGACTAAGGTTGTTAATGTGATTCCGGGGAAATAAAATTAAAGGAGGGGTTATGCCACTGTATATTGATGTGTGTACTTACGATGATTATGACAAGGTTGTCAGATACTTACTCGAACATGAAATTCATATTACCGATAGAAACAAAATGAGAATGTTCGTAGGCGCAGAGATATCTGAAGAACAGACAAAGCGAATGATTAAAGAGATTAGCCCCAAAGAGACAATAACTTTCGGCCCAACACCGCTTGGTTAATAAAATGCGTTGGCCATCTAAACAGACCGTCTTAACCTTATGTTGACGGTCTTTCTTTTTTACTTATTTGCGATCGCCGCCCTCATAAATTCCCTGAACAACGGGTGTGGTGAAATAGGCCGCGACTTAAATTCGGGATGGAATTGAGTACCAACAAAAAACGGATGGACAGACTTTGGCAATTCGGCTATTTCCATTAATCGGCTATCGGGCGATTTGCCAGAAAAAACTAAACCATTTTTTTCTAAAATCTCTATATATTCTGGGTTCACTTCCCAGCGATGACGATGTCGCTCTGAAATTAAATGCTCCCTATAGGCCGCGAATGCCTGCGTACGCATAGTTATGGCAGCCGGATAAGCGCCAAGCCGCATTGTCGCGCCGTAATTTTTGTCTTCAAGATTTTTCTTTTGATTGGGCATTATATCAACAACCGGATTTTTTGTTTCTCTATTTATTTCTGTTGTGTGCGCGTCTTTTAAATTACAAACGTTTCTGGCAAATTCAATAACCAAAAGCTGCATGCCATAACATAATCCCAGATAAGGGATTTTGTTTTTACGGCAAAATTCTATCGCTTTTATTTTTCCTTCAATGCCTCGCGCGCCAAAGCCGCCAGGCACAATAATGCCATCGTAGTTTTTTAATTCTTTAATAGTCCGCGCATCCTGCTCAAACTTTTCAGAATTTATCCAATCAATCACTGGTTTCTTTTTATGAAAGAAGGCTGCATGCTTTATTGCTTCAATAACCGAGATATAGGCGTCGGATAAAACAAAATCGCCTGTACCAAAATATTTTCCAACAACTCCTATTTTAACTGGTTGACTAGCAGTTCTTACAGTCTTAACTAAATCATTCCATTTTTTTAAATCCGATTTTTTTGCTTTAAGCTCTAGCTTTTCCAAAATCAAATCGCTTAATTTATCTTTTTCAAAATTTGTCGGCACTTCGTAAATTGTTTCAATATCTGGCGCAGAAATAACATCCTGCTCCTGCATATTGCAATTTAAAGCGATCTTCTCTTTTCTTTTTTTATCCAGAGGCACGCTTGAACGCGCCAATATAATATCGGGCTGGACGCCGGCGGAATTTAGGGTCCTAACCGCATATTGCGTGGGCTTGGTTTTCATTTCGCCGACCTTGCTTGGAATGGGCAAATAACTAACCAAAACGAACAAAACATCTTTTGGTTTTTTAAGCCTTAACATTCTGGCCGCCTCCAAAAACAGAACATTCTGATACTCCCCCACTGTGCCGCCAATTTCTATCATTATAAAATCTGCCTTTGCTTTTTTAACTGCTCGATCGATTCTTTCTATCACTTCAAGCGGAATATGCGGCACCACTTCAACGCATTTGCCCTCATAACCCATATTCCTTTCTCTATGAATAACCGCTTCATAAACACTGCCGGTGGTCATATAATTTATCGCTGGCAAGTCAACATCCATAAACCTTTCATAATTTCCCATATCCTGATCGCATTCTGTGCCCTCGTCCAAAACAAAAACCTCACCATGTTCGGTGGGGTTCATTGTTCCCGCGTCAACATTAACATAAGGATCAATTTTTATCGCTGTGACTGAAAAACCACGCGCTTGAATAATTTTTCCGATGGCGGCCGTAGCCACGCCTTTTCCCACGCCAGACATCACCCCTCCTGCGACAAAAATGTACTTTGCCATATTGCTAATAACAAGTTCCTATGAATTTCGCGAGGCCGTTCCTCGGCCGAGCAAATTTCTATGAGTTTCGGATATAAATAGAAACTTGCGGCCAAAGGCCGCGAAACTCGTTGATATTATTTACTTTTAAACTTCCTCTTTTATTTCTTCTGTCACAATCAGTTTAATCTTCGCCTCTAAACCATGCGGCAATTCAAGCATAATGTCATGCTCGCCTGCTTCCTTTATCGGGTCATCTAATTTAACGCTTTTCTTTTGGACTTTAAATCCTTTTTCCTGAAGGATTTTACAAATTTTAAGAGGCGTGATTGAACCGTATAATTTTCCATCATCGCCGGATTTAGCTGTCATTTCTATCTCTTGACCGTCTAAAGAAGCGACCAGCTCTTCTGTCTCTTTCAAATCCGCTTCAGCGATAAGCTCGGCTGCCGCTTTCTCTGCTTCCAGCTGCTTTAATTGAGATTCTGTGGCTGGCTTAGCTAGTTTTTTGGGAAATAAAAAATTACGGGCAAAACCATCAGCCACTTCTTTAACTTCGTATTTTTTCCCGATCTTTTCTATGTCTTTAGTTAGGATTACCTTCATATTTTTAAAATTCTATTTTATAACAAAGTTTTTTATCTCTCCTTCTGCTTCTTCCCATTTTACCTCAACCCTATCTACTTTAGCAAATTTTGGACCGCTTTGGCAATACTGAATTAATTTTTTTAAACTATTTTCATCTCCTTCAGCCAGAATATTTACTATTCCGTTTGGCTTATTTGTTACCCAGCCGACTAAACCCAGATCCTTAGCTTTTTCCAAGACAAACGCGCGAAAGAAAACTCCTTGAACCGATCCATAAACCTGAATAATTGCACGCTTATTCATAATGTTGTAATTGGCCTTGATTGTAAAATATAAATCTTACCTCCCTTAAGCGCCCATTCAATATCCTGCGGTTTTTTATAATATTTTTCAATTTTCCGGCAAATTTGCGCTAATTTTAAAATCTCATTGTCTTTTAATTTTTGTTTCTCCTGTTTCGCCCTTGCCACCATTGTTTCTTTGGTGCCGCCTGAGCCTTTCTTTGTAATCTTTATCCTCTGCCGGCTAATATTTTTATCTAAAATTTTACTATCCTTCTTGCTTATAATATAAGTGTCGGGTGTAATTTTCCCGCCAACAATAGCTTCTCCGAGCCCATATCCAGCTTCAATCACTATCTGGTTTTTATCTTCTGTTACAGGATGAACGGTAAAACAAATCCCGGAGATTTCTGATTGTACCATTTCTTGGACCACTATAGCAACAGAAACTTTCGCTTTATGCATCTTCTTTTCATGCCTATAGAAAATCGCCCGCGGTGTAAATAATGACGCCCAGCATTTTTTTACGTTTTCCAATAAATTATTTCTCGTTGTATTCAAATAGCTCTCCAGCTCGCCTGCCCAGGAAGCAATTAATGAATCTTCGGCGGTAGCGGAACTGCGAACTGCCACGTATTTTGTTTTAAGTCTTAAGAATTCTTTAAAAATTTCTTTGGCAATAATTTTTGGAAATTCTGCGTCTCCGATTAAATTCTTTATTTCATTTGAAATTCTATCAATAGAATTAATGTCTTTTAAATTTATTTTTCGCAACCGGCTTTCAATTTCCACATTTAAATCTGTTTCTCCTAAAAATTGATCAAAAGCCGAAGCCAAAATCACAAATCCTTGCGGCACGGGAATTTTTGCCCGCGTCATTTCGCCCAGCGACGCTCCTTTCCCGCCAGCTACGCCAATATCCTTCTTGGAGAACTCCTTAAAAAACTTTATTAATTTCATTTTGACCTTTTTAATATTTTTACTATTCCTCTATTTGCATCCACCTCAATTAGATCCTCATCTTTTAAAACCTTTGTTGCAATTTTGGTTCCGATAATACAGGGAGTTTTTAGCTCCCTTGAAATGATGGCGGCGTGGCAAAGCAGTCCGCCTTCGTCAGTGATTACTGCTGAAGCCTGTTTTATAAAAGGGATAAATTTTGGAGTTGTCATAGGGGTCACAAGAATATCTCTTTTTTTGAATTTTTCTGCATCTAAACCCGTACCCAACACCACCTTAACTTTC
Source organism: Candidatus Portnoyibacteriota bacterium (assembly GCA_016208745.1). Taxonomy (GTDB): domain Bacteria; phylum Patescibacteriota; class Minisyncoccia; order Portnoybacterales; family GWB1-42-6; genus JACQXN01. Next base: position 5,184 of record JACQXN010000010.1, read on the forward strand.
CCCCTGACCAACCCTTTATAAGCCGGGCTTCCTTCAAATTGGGTTATTTCTTTTGTTGCCTCTCTTTCATGCAAGTCTTTTGGGCTGACACCGGTAGAAACCGCCACTTTATTGCCTATCTGTTTTATAACAAATCCTGTCCCTCTCCTTTCTTTCAGAATTTTTTGAGCGTTTAGCTTGCCCTCAAGACCTTTTAATATTTCCTCCGCAGAAAGAAAAAGGTATCCGTCCTTGGCAACGCCCAGCCTTTTGTCTAGTTCATAAAACAAGTCTGTACAGTGATAAAAATAAATATTTACTTTTTCTGAATCAAAATTGCGATCATTCATAACCGCCCTTAACCATTTTGCGTGTTTTGTCAAAGCAGGATATTCATAGAATCTTTTTAAAATATCCGCAACAGCTTGTTTCTCTTTTAATTCTTTTTTGTATATTTTTCCAAGCTCATTATTTGCGTTAAAATCAATGTATTTTTTAAATTTCTTTACATAGTCATCCAAAGAAAGGCTTTGGTAGGTGCCGTGCTTAAATGCCCTTAGGCCAAAATCATACCATTGCTTAAATACAATTCTTCTAATGCGCCCATCATTCCAATCCTTATGATTATTTCTTAATATTTTTTGCGTTCTAATAAGTGCTTTCAGAAAGCTTTTTCTTTCTTCGCCCACGAAGTTGCTGATTCCTTGAGTTGATATTGTGTCAAAAATCTCATTTTCTATTTTTTGGTTTTTTACAGCAGACTTTAAATCCGCTCTCAATAATCTTTCGATAACAATTACTAGATAATAAGGAATGTAATATGCCAGAGCAATTTTTTTACTTTCGTTTACAAATTCTTTAAAAGTGCTGCTTAATTCTTTATTGGACTGATTTTTATAATAGTCTCTACCGGCTTTGGAAACTTTATCGGTAAATTTTTTATAGTCCTTGTATGTTTTGTGGAATAGTTTAGTGAGCTTATTGAACTCGCCGCGCCTTTTATTTAATCTCCCCAGCAAATCCTTAATAAATACATCCTCTAGCTTTGTGTCCCAATAAATAAAGACTACCCGCTTATTTTTGGCGGGCGTAGAAACATACTTCATCCATGTCCTGACGGATTTAAAAGGATTTAATTTATAAGGCCTGTGAAAAACTTCCAAAGTTATTTCCTCCCAAAAAACCTCAATCTCTCTTACCATTTTTTCAATGTTTTTGGGATCGGAAAATGCTTTATACATACTATTGACTTTATTCGCATAGGCGTAATTCGCCCGCCTGCTACGCCGAGCGTAAGTTTTGGCGGGCAGATATAGAATTTTACGCTATTTGAATGAATTATTTCAGCATTTCCAACGCTTTATCTAATTGCGGGTCACGGCCGGCGTCAAAATCTTCCTGCGTTAATTCAACTTTTTCGTCAGGCTCAAGGCCTTCATCCATAATTGATTTACCAGAAGGGGTTAACCATTTAGCAACGGTTATTTTTAGCGATGAACCGCCAGTTAACGATTCTAGTTTCTGAACAGAGCCCTTGCCAAAAGATTTTTCTCCGACTAATTTTACGCCTTTATTATCTCGCAGGGCGCCTGCCAAAATTTCGGAGGCCGAGGCAGAGCCTTGATTAATTAAAATAACCAATGGGTAGTCCTCTAATTTTCCGTAGCCAAAACTTTTATATTCGTCTTTTTCTCCATCGCCAAAATCTTCAATAGCCACAAGTTTACCAGAATCCAAAAACCAGCTGGCAATATCCTGCGCCATTTCCAAATATCCGCCCGGATTATTGCGCAAATCAAGAATGATGCCTTCAGCCGGCGAACCCAAAATCTGGTCAACAACTTTTTTAAATTCGTCGCCGGAATTTTCTGTAAACTGATAAAGCTGAACATAGGCGATCTTTTTATCTCCGCTGTCTTTAATCTCAAACTTTATAATCGGAACTTTTATTTCGTCTCTCGTAATTTTTATTTCCTTGGCGCTCTCCCAGGAATCGCGGGAAATCGTTAGTCCAACCTCTGTCCCTTTCTCGCCCCGAATTAAGTTTATTGCCTCGTCTAAATTTAGATCTGTCGTCACCTGATCATCAATCTTTAAAACCTTGTCCCCGGCCATAAGCCCCGCGCGTTTGGCCGGCGAATCTTCCAGAGGTGTTATAATCGTTAAAACATCGTCTCTCATCCCAATTTCGGCGCCAATTCCACTAAAGCTCCCCTTGATATCCTCGCTGAATTTTTTTGTTTCCTGCGGCGGCAGAAAAACAGTGTAGGGATCGCCCAAAGATTTAACCATCCCTTCAATCGCCCCATAAACCATTTTCTGAAAATCAAGGCTTGACCGATTCACATATTCTTTTTGAATCTTTGCCCAACTGTCCCAAAAAAGATTAAAATTAACATCCGCCGGCTTGCCGGTTTCTTTGTTATAAAGACCCTGCACTAATTCAATTGAGGGTCTTGAATTTTTACCAAACCAAAATCCGGCGCCAAAGGCAACCGCCACAATCGCTATTAAAACAAATGCGGATAAAAATTTCTTTGTCATTTTTTATTTTTTAGAAGCCAATTTACGCTAACCAATTTAACGCCACCTTACGCCAAGTTTTTGGCGTTCTATTGGCTTCTGCTTTTTTAATTGGCGTTTATTTTGCTTCTAATTCCGGGCGCGAGAGTCCCTTTATATTTTAAATAATATTTAACAGCACTGACAATATGTATCCAAAGATATCGGTTTAAAAAAATATCCAGCATTCCCCCGTATTTTTTGCTCACTCTTAAATGATAATGATAAATTCTTGCCTCCGGATAATAGACAACCCTAAATCCTTTTTCCCAAAATCTACGGCACCAATCAACGTCTTCAAAATACATAAAAAATCTTTCATCCATTGGGCCGACTTCTCCTATCGCATCTCTTCTAACCAATATTGCCGAACCCATTATCCAGTCAACGTCTCTTATTTCCTGATGATTAAAATCTTTCATTAAAAATTTATCCATCAATTTTTTTCCCCAACTCGTTTTGCCAAAAAAAGTTCTTCGGGCCAAAGCCGTCAACGGCCCGAAAAATCTAAAACATGATTCCTGGACGCTGCCATCAAAATTCAAAAGTTGCGGACCCAAAATCCCTATAGATTGATTAGCCTGCATATATCCAATCATTTTTTCAATTGACCCTTTGGTAAAAATTATATCCGAATTTAAAATTAAAACATAGCCTCCTTCGGAAATTTTTAAACCTTCATTGACTAAAGCGCGGAAACCGATATTTTTTTTAAAAGGAGTTAGTTTAAATTCGGGAAAATGTTCTTTGACTACAAATTGTGTGTCTTGGCCTGATTCGGCATCTAAAACGAAAACTTCATAACTTTCGAAATTAAAAAGCGCCTCTTTTAATGATTTGAGGCAGAGCTTAAGCATTTCAGGGGTTTTATAATTAGTGACTAAAACAGATAAATTCATAGTGACTATTGAAAAATATTTTTGCAAACCTCCCTAATCTTATCAAAATTATCTCCAACCGGCAGCAAGATATAAGCCCCTTTATCGCTGGTTGAAGAATAAAGCAAGCCTTCGGAAGTAGTGTCAAAAACTTTACGATTGATATTTTCTGAATTAATGGTTTTTGCCAAGTTAATCAGATTATTCATTTCGCCCATGCCCATATCGGTTCTGACATGCTTGGCTAAAGTGTCCATCATATCAAAAATTTTAACCGGATTCATCAAGAATCCGAGCGATAAAGCTTTATCTTTCACAGCCATTAAAACCTGCTGTTGGCGTCTGGCGCGGTCAAAGTCGCTCGTTGAATAGCGCGAACGGACAAAATAAAGCGCAGTATCTCCATTGAGATGATTTTTGCCAGCAGGCAAATCAATCAAAATTTCTTTGGCAAATTGAGTGTGCTCATAAAAAGGCTTATCAAGATAGACATCAACTCCGCCTAAAGTATCTACCACTTCTTTGAAGGCTAAAAAATCAACCGCCACGGCATAGTCAATATAAAGACCAGTGACTCTTGAAACAATTGCTTTGGCATAAATAATTCCGCCGCCGGATTTTTTCTCTTCGCCAAGCGCGTAAGCAAAATTAATTTTTTCTTTCAGCCCTTCGGGATTCTTCTGTGAAATTGTGCCCGGCATTGTCAAATACAAGTCTCGCGGAATAGATACCATCGCCACTTGTCCGGTCGATTTTCTAATGCTGATTAAAATTATGGTATCGGTTAATAGGCCGGCATTAGGGTCGTCTGGCCCGCGAAGACCCAAAAGTAAAATATTGATTCTATCAGCGTCTTTTTCCGGCTGAGATTCATTTTCAGAATATGGCAAAAGCGAACCGTCATCATTGCCAACGCTCATCCGCGAAAAAGTAAAGCTCGTTTTATAAAATAAACCGCCGCCGATCAAAACAACGATTGCCCCTAATATAAAAAGCCAGAGCCAAAAACGGCGCCTTTTCTTTGGCCTTAAACCTTCCTGATAAATATCTGATTCTTCGTATTGATTTTCCATTCTTAAATCTTAAATCTATATCCTTAAATTCGTATTAATTGTTTCGGGTAAATTTGCGTTGTATTTTTTAGCATAAACCGGCTTCTATTTATACAAACCACCTTCCCATTTCTTTCGCGTCGACTTTTTTCTCTTGCATAATAATCTTTCTTTTTCTAAAAGCCTTGGGCGTAAATTTTATCAAGTCTCCAATAACTTTCAAGGTAAAATGTTCAAACAAAATTACATAAACCCAGGCGCCAATTTCTTTAAAAAACAAACGGGGCGAATGTTTTAGAAAAAGACTTGGCAACTCATTTTTTATCTGCATCAGGCGCTGATTTCTAAAAGACAAATATTTGGCAAAATTACTAATTTTCCTTCTTTCTTTAATAATAGAAATGTAATTTATCGCCGCGCTGTCCCCTGCTCCGCGTGCGTGCCAAGCTTTAACATCTGGCGCAAAAAAAGTTTTCCAACCATAAAGCCGTAATCTCCATGCTAAATCAACGTCTTCTTTGTATAAAAAAAAGTCCTCGTCAAAATATTCGTATACAGAATTTATGCCCTGAGCGAAGTCGAAGGGTAGCTTTACATCTTCCAGCGCCTCTCTTTTAAAAATCGGCGCTGCCCCATCAACGCCAAATATCTCATCCATTATAGCATATTGACCTTTATCTATTTGGCCTTGCCCGTGGCCAATAATTCGCCTATTTTTTAACACTACCAAACCAGTTGTATCTATAATTTCTGTTGGTTCAAGCTTTTCATTTAATCGCAGAATTTTTGGCTGAATAGCCGCAATCTTCTCATCTTTTTTCTCTGAAAAGAGCTTGACCGCTTTTTCCACAAAATCCGGCGCCAAAATCGCGTCCTGATTCAAACATAAAACAAATTCTCCCTTGCTTTGCGAAATTCCCTGATTATGCCCGGCCGCAAAACCGGTATTTTTATCATTTTGAATAAAACGAACTGGAAATTTAGGATTTGCCCGCGAAATAATTTCCTGAATTATAACAACTGTATTATCTTGCGAGCGGTTATCAATTATTAAAAATTCAATCTTTAAATAACTTTGCCCAAAAACTGAAGCTAGGCATTTTTCAATAAATCTTGAGCCGTTGTAAGTTAATAAATTTATGGAAACGAGAGACATCTATTTTTTATAATTTCTCTATCTTTTACGACATCCTTATATTCTCAAGTTTGTTGGGATAATGTTCTCCCCGATAAAATTTTCGAAAGTCCTAATTTTCCTGTCCATTTCCGCAAATATTTCATATCTAATCTTTTACCTGAAATTTTTAGAATTGATTCTATATCTTCCAGCTGACGGGACATCGGTGACATCCTATACCAAATAGCTTTAATTAATATCAAGTCTTCGGGGCTGGTAAAATAAATTTTTTCGCCTAAAATATTTTTTGCAACGCGCCGCTTAAATCTTGACAGATCAAAAAAGTCTTTTTCCTTTAAAAGCCAAAAGTCAACTTTAACACCCGTTTGGCCGTCAATAAAATTAAATTCGCCCCTATCTGCCAAAGCCTGACGCATTAATTCCTCATCGACATAACCTGACCTTCCCAATTTCATCAGACCTTCTTTGAGCTTTTTAAGATTATTTTCTTCAAGTTCAACAACTATATCAATATCAGCTGTAAATCTGGGTCTGCCCCAGACTAAAACCGCAATACCGCCAGTTACCAAATAAGGAATCCTTAACTTTTTAAGAAGTTTGGCGATTTTCACCAATAGGTGTCGCGGATCTGTTTGTTCCATGATTATAATTAATCTTATTGCCGACTAATTCCTTGGCCAGCCGCCATAGTTGCGAACCAACGTCTATTTTTCGATCTGCTGACATCGTGCGAAAAATATCGTCCTGAATTTCTTGAGCCGTTCTCCGCTTTTTTATTTGTTTAAATTTCATAATCTATTTTCTGTGATACTTTTGATTTTTATCGCAACCAGGAGGTGCTTTCTACCTGTAAACCGCAATAAGCTGCCGGATAATAAATTGATTTTTTGATTTTGGGTATTCTCCGGAATAGTCAAACCAAACTCTTAAAAAATCTTCTCTTTTTAGTTTCCGCATCTTTCCAATTTCCGGATCCTGCAAAAAGATAAATTTTTCATCGAGGCCAGCCACAATCGAATAATGCCCGTCAGCGACTTCTGACTCTGCATAGTCTTGCCTGCCTCTTGAAAACCAATCAACTATTACAGGAATATTTTTACTAAAATAACCCTTGATATCAGAAAAATTAGCATTATTTTTGACTGCCGCCTTAAGACCGGATTTCTGTAAAACCGCTACAATCGCCTTATCATCAATGCCCATATTTTTCGAAGCTCCAGATAACTTTGCCAACTCTTTTTCTGATATATCAATTCCGTAATATCCTAAAATCATTTTAAGAACTGCGGGACCACAATATCCTTTGTGGAGTGCTTCCTGAAATGGTTTTATTTTTAGCAGCTCCATATGTATTTATTAATCTTTTTTCGGCGCCCCTATTTTTATTAACCCCGCGATACTAAACAAAACCCCGCATTCGGCCAAAAATAATAAAAGCACTTTGTCATTTAAAAGCACCACATCAAATAAACTATAAGCCATCACCCACAAAAAGTAAAGACCAAAAAACAAACCAAAAATTTTAAAATGCGGCTCGCCTGAACGCCGAAAAACGAGCCAAGAAATCCATAAAATATATAAAAACATCAAAATCAAAACTAGCGCCCCAAAAATCCCTATTTCATTGGCAAAATCAAGATAAAGATTATGCGCTGAAGCGCCTTTTTTAGCGGCCGAAGGGTCTTCATCTAAAACTTTGACATAATTGCCAAGCCCTACTCCAAGAATCGGATATTTAATCAAAGACTCAATGCTCGCTTGCCAGATTTCCAGACGTCCTTTATTTGAAATTTCAGACAGACGAGAAATTGACCTAGCTCGCTCAAAAAAAGAAAAAGTGGTGCTGGCATTGCCGCTATCCTGCCAAGATTGGAATTTATAAAGCACTGGCGGATAAAAAGACGAGGCCAAAAATAAAATTCCAAAGATTAAAAATGTTATCAGGGATTTTTTAACTAACGCTCTATCAAGACGCTTTACAAAAAGATAAATAGCTACGCCCGCAACCGGCAAAATAGAAAGCCAAGCCCCGCGCGAACCAGTCAAAATTATAATAGCAAGCGATAAACCAGTCGCTATCCAAAAAAATATTTTTTTACGTTTATTCTGGTTATAATAAACCGCCAAACTTAAAAAAACTGGCACCGATAAAATTAAAAACATTGCCAAAGAATGAGAATCCGGAAAAACCGAAAAAAGGCGTAACGTTGGCGGATTAACCGAATAATACGCAAACCAAGTATTGCTATAAGAAAGCAAATCGGATAAATTCTGCCCGTAAAAAACGGAAATTACTTTTTCGGTCCAGAATTGCCAGAAAGCAAAAAGGGGCACAAATAAGACAACCAAAAATTGAATTAACGCCACGGCAATAACAACTAAGGCCGCAAAAGACATTGCCTGAAAAATTTTAATAATCGCCTCTTTGCTTTTAGCTAAATTCCTGATGACTAAAAATAACAAAAACGCGTTGATTAGAAAAAGAAGCTTTTTTATACCAAGGACTTGATAGTCGGCAATAAAAATTGAAAAAAGCGAAATCAGAAGGAATAGCGGAGCTAGGTATTTTTCTAAAATATTGTGTTTTAGGTTTTCTTTAAGACGGAATTTCCCTTGTGAGTCTTTAATTAAATTGATTGAGATTCCTTGTTTGAAAAACAAACACAGAAACAATGCCGCGATCAAAATCCGCCAACCAGCCATAGAGTCAAAAGTTTCAGTAAAAGGCAAGGCGACAAAAAGCGGAATTGACATTATCGTCAAATACAAGGAATCGCTAACCGGCGAAAAAATCATATAAAAAACAACTAGGCCGGTCAAAAACAAAACCGCTTCGCGGGGAATTATGCCCAAAGAAGCTAAGATAACAACCAACGCCTCAATGGCAAAAATGATGTTGAGAGAAGTGAAATATTTCTTCATAATTTCTAATTCCCAATATCCCTGCCTCGCCGGCAGGCGAGCAATTCCCAATTTCCAATAATATCCGCCCGAGGCGGATTGAATTATCCGCCAGAAGCGGATCCGCCTTGGGCGGAGAAATTAGAAATTGGAAATTAAGCGCGTGATAGCGCGTCCAGCGTTATTTCCGCGCATCTTTCCCACGAAAACTTTTTTACCTGCTCTTTTCCTTTTTCGATCAACCGCGACCGCAAATTATCGTCTTCTGTAATATTTTTCATTGCCTGATAAATTTCTTGGACATCTTTATTATTCTCTATTAATATCGCCGCCTCGCCTGCGACCTCCTTTAAAGAAGTGCCATTAGTTGTTATAACCGGCGCGCTATTGGATATTGCCTCAAGCGGCGGCAAACCAAATCCCTCATAGTCTGAAATCCAAATAAAAAAAGCGGCTGCGCTACATAATAATTTTAAATCATTATCGGGAATAAAATCAACTCTTAAAATTGCCTCTCGATTAAGGTTTTTATTAACCTTTTTAACTAATTTATCCACACTTTTACCATTGGTATAATCTTTGCCACCGATTAATAATTGGTAATCCCGTTTCTTAAAGGCAATCTTTTCAAAAGCTCCAATTGCTTCTTTTAAGTGCCGTCTTAAAAAAATAGAGCCAAAATAAAAGGCTAGCTTATCTTTGATGCCGTATTTTTCTTTAATTTTAGCAATATCCTCCCCGCTTTTTTCTGAAATTTTGTAAATTAACACTGGATCAACCCCTTCTCCTGTTACAATAATTTTTTCTGGCGCCACGCCATAATATTTAATGACTTCGCTTTTACTGAACTCAAGCGGGACAAAAATTATTTCTGCTTTTTGGGCGGTCTTTTTTGAAACCCATTTTAACAAAATCCTATCAGCCGGGCTCGGCCAATTAAACCATTCTGGATGCGCCTCATAGCTAATATCATGCAATGTTACGGCAATTTTTCCCTTATAAAACAGCGGCCCGATATAATCGGGACAAAACAAGATATCAATTTTATCCTTTTTTGCAGCACGACACAAATCCCAATGAATGAATTTTGCGGTGCTTAAAACATTCAAAAGCTTAAACTCAAATAATTCCGATTGCGGCAAATCTCGCGGAATTTCATCTTTAAAATAAAGTATAAATTTAATATTTGATATTCTATTTCCAATATCAAATTCACTCCATTGCTGGAGCAAATTTATCAAATACCGGCCAACGCCGGTTCGCTTGCCTTCCAAATTGTGCGCGTCAATTCCGATTAACAAATTTCTAATTTCTAATTTCTAATTTCTAATTTCTCCGCCCAAGGCGGATCCGCTTCTGGCGGATAATCCAATCCGCCTCGGGCGGATATTATTGGAAATTGGTAATTGGAAATTGGTAATTTTTTAGTAGTATCCTTCTAATTTTCCAGCTTTCCCCTTCCAAAAATCCACAACCCCCTTCATCACTGGCTTCGCCCATTCTCTTTTATATCCAATGACTAGCTTAATTATCTGCTTTAAAAAAATCCAAGAACTAATAATATGTGCCAGGATTTTTGAGCGAAATCGCGAACAAAGCATCAAGCCATTCCGGGAATGATAATAGATATAAGGATAAGAAAACTCGCCTGTGCTTTTTGATTGTTTATGATAAATTTTGGCTTGCGATGCTAAAACACATTTATATCCAGCTCTTTGCGCCCGCAAACACCAATCTGTGTCTTCGTAATATAAAAAGTAATCTTCGCTCATCAATCCGATTTTTTCAACAACTTCTTTTTTAATCAATAAACAGCAACCGGTGATATAATCTACCCCGTATATGTCGTGCCGGACTTGATCCGGCATCCAGGTCTGGATTCCCGCTTTCGCGGGAATGACAGAAATAGATTTTTTTTCGAAATTAATATGCTCCCCTCTTGTCCTTGACCAATTCACTTTCCCGCCGGCAAAATATATTTTCTCTGGTTCGTCGTACGAAAAAATTATCGGGCCGACAATACCGATTTTATTGTCGTTATTTGCAATTTTGACTAATTTTGTTAAAAAATCCGACTCAACTTTTGTGTCGTTATTTAAAAGTAAAATAAAATCTGCTCCATTTTTAAGAGCATATTTTATCCCAACATTATTTCCGCCAGCAAAACCTAGATTTTTTCTATTTTCAATTAAATAAATATCGCCAAATTTTTCTTTCAAAACCGCCACCGAATTATCCATTGAACCGTTGTCTACAAGAATAATCTCGTAATTTTGATAATCGATTTTTTTAAGCGATTCTATGCATTCTATCGTGTCAGAAAGACCATTCCAGTTTAAAACAATTATAATGATTTTAGGCATAAATTATAGCACGGGTAGCTTGAGGATCTGAATTTAATTTATGTTCTTGCATCTGAAAATTAATATATCTTCTGTATACTCGTCCCCTTATAATAATGCGTTAAAATCTCTCTGTAGGTTTTTCCCAAAGCTGCCATTTGCCGCGTACCGGCGCCAGATAACCCAACGCAATGATTGCCCGCGCCGCAGGCATCATAACTATATGTCGTGCCTTCTGGGTCTTTAACGCCCCCGCTTAAATATTCATACCCTGCCTGGCAATATTTTCCGCCCCAGACCGAACAGGCGCTTCGGGAACCGCTTGTTATTAATTCATCTGCGCCCGAACTATAAGCTGTCACAATCGGCTCATTATTGTAAACCACCATTTCGCCAAAAGTGCTTTGCGCCGCAGTTACAATATCAGAAGCGAAAGCTTCCCGCCCATAACCCTTATAAAGCTGGTCAGCGGTCGTATTGGTAATGTGATAAACTTCGTCGCTCCCGTATTTTCCGCCAATTTTTTGATAATGATAGGCGTAGGTTCTTGCCGCCACGCTCATTGTTTTTAAATATTCCATGTGCAAGCCCTGATTTGTTTCCGCTACGCCTTTTAGATAATCTTCCAACGGCAATTCATTAACCAAAAGTAGCTTGCCCGATTTAGCTGAATAAACAAGCTCCAGATTCCCGCGGAATTTATTGTAATTTAAACCGGTTTTCCAAGATGCCAAATCCTGATAAGAAACCGCTTCTAAAAATGCGCCGGCTTTTGGCACTAATTTTACAAAAACTCCTGATGGGTTTGATGTATTGACAGAATATGTTTCTGCGCTATTTTTACTGGCAATTAAATTCCCGCTCTTATTATAAACGTCATAAGGCCCGCTGGCAGTAAAAGTAACTTCTGTCTGAGCTGTCGAAACTTCCCATATTTTTACGCGAATATCTGGCTGGCTAGAACTTATCGGTGGCTGGCTTGGCGTGCTCTGCGGCACGGGAAAAGAAGCAGAAATATAAGGGAAAAGTCTGACAAAATCCTGCGCGCTTATTTTTAAAATCTTAGACCAAGATAGCTTTAATTGATTAAATGTCGTCGCATCGGGAATAAGCTTTGCTAATCCTCCTTCTATGCGATAAACATTAAAGTCTCCGACTTTTTGCACTAAAGTGCCGTCTGGGTATAAAGCATCGCCAGTCAAAACATAGCGGCTAAGTTCTCCTGCAGGAATAGTCAAAATATTTTTCCATTGATATCCTAGATTTAAAAATTGCTCCGCTGATATAAAAGAGCGTTTCTGGCCTGAAGAAACCAGATAAACCGTCGGATCGCTCTCGGATTTGATTAATGTACCGTCTTTATATGCCATAAACGCGCCAACGGGATAAACTAACACTTCCTCGTCTATAGCCGTGATAATTTTGCCCCATTGATAACCAAGCGCAACGAAAGTTTGTCCTGATAAAAATTCTCTTTTCTGGCCATTGTCAATCAGATAAACAGTCGAGCCAGAGCCTTTAAGCAAGGTGCCTGAAGGATAGCTCATATTGGCGCCAGCTAAAATTGTCGCCATATATTCGGCTGGCTTGGCTTTAACTTTTGACCACTGATAGCCGAGTATTCCAAAAAGCCCGCCTGAAGTTACCCAGCGCTTTTTGCCGTTTTCAACATAAAAAACTTTCCCTTGCGGGTCTTTCAACAATTCTTTATCCGGGCCATAAATAATATTTGGTCCTTCTGGATATAAATTTAATTCCCCTGTCGTAATCTTTTTAACATTAACCCAGTCAAAGCCTAATTTTGTAAATTGACTGGCGGTTATAGCTAAATTCCTTTTTTTGCCCTCGTCTATTAAATAAATTGAAGGGGCGCTGGCCACCTGCACTAAACTGCCGCTTGGGTATTTTAAAAATCTGTCTGCTGAAAAAAGATCTAGTTGCGCCTGAGAAACCGAAATAATTTTTTGATAACTGGCGCCCGAAGCCGCAAAATCGCTGATTGTTTCAAAGACTTTCCTTTCGCCATTGGCAATTTGATAAATCCGGGAGCTGGATGGCGACTGATAAACAATTCCCTGATATTTTTGCTTGTATTGATCGGCTAATGTTCTTATTTTTGGCAAACTTATCACTCCTGGATCTGGCTTGGCAGAGTCAAGGTCGCTATGGCCAGATATAACCGGACCGCTATAAACAGATGAGAATGTCTTGGAATCAGAATTCCAGATTGAAAAATTTCTATTTGTTTCTGCGGGATTTAAATTATTCGCCGCTGCCAGCCAGCCAATTAAACGGCCGGCTGACTCATACATCACTTGCGTTATGTCAGAAGCGTCATAAGTTCCCAAAAAAGCAATGCCGATGCTTCCGTAATTATAATTGTTGTGATTTTTTGAATTATAGGCGTGAGCGCCGCGCGAACCATTGCCGCCCCATCGGCCTTCATAAATCTTTCCATCTTGAGCGATTAAATAATTGTAGCCAATATCGCCCCAGCCATTAGTAACGGCGTGAAAACGATAGATGCTTTGAATTCTCGCAACAATTGAGATATCATCATCTGTTGGCGTGGCGGTATAGTGCATAACGATTCTTTCAATCGGCTGCCAGTCCGAGGGATATTCTTGGTTTTGCGGCGGCCACGTCATCATAGTATGTAAATCCGAAGAATTATCCCAAACAGACCGCGGCTGAATAACCGGAATTTCGGAGTCCAAGTAGACTAAAGAACTTGTCTCCTGAGCGTTAACCGCGTTGGGCTCTCCGATGACGAAAGGAAAAGTAAAAATAGCTCCATTGATTGAAATTATGAAAAGAAATAAAAATATTTTTTTGACCAATATTTTCATAGTTTAAATCTAGTAGTGAATCCAGACTGGCGTTCCAATTTCCGCCCAGTTATAAACTTTTTCCGCCGGGCCGATACCTAAACGGACACAACCATGCGAAACCGGATGACCCAAATCCCATCCTGATTCGCGCCAGCCATTTAAATATGGCAGTTCATGAATTCCATTTTCCGTTCCGCCAACTTTATAAATTCCCATAAAAAACGGCATTGTCCAGGAAACTCCTTCTGCTCCGCCGTAAGCGACTGGATATTTGCTTAAAATTGAAAAATTGCCGGGTTTTGTAGGTTTATCATATCTGCCGCTTGAAATAATGTGTTCAACAATTTGTTTCTCATCTTCCCACAACATCATTCTCTGGCTTGAAAGATTTATTTCAATTTTTTTCTGAACAATGCTGTTTTCTGGCAAAAAGACTAACGGGATACTATCTGGTTTTATCGCACCAGATAAAACCTCCTCATTCTTACCATGACTCCCTTGATTTAAAATAGGGAGCCAGAAAAATAAACCAGCTACCAAGACGAAAAAAGCAATACTAAAAATCGCTAAGCCAATTTTCAGATTATAATTTTTAAAATTTTCTGCCTTTGGCAATGATAAGCTACCTAAAAGATTTTACGCACCAAGCACGACCTTTCTTACAATACAAAGCGGCGTCTGCTCATTTGTCTGGCCTAAGGGATTATCGCGAAAAACCTCTTTACAAAATTCGTCAGAAATATTCTTATTTGATTTGCCAAGAATCGCCACGCCCAAATCATTGGCGTCAATAATTACCGCGTCAAATCCTACTCTATCCCTTATTCCCAAAGCCACCTTATTTGGATCTTTCGGCCCAAGCTTGGCATATTCATTATAAGGAGGCAAGGTATAAGAACAAGGACCATCTATCGCATTAATATTTTTACCGACTATTTTATAAAAAAGACCCTTAATTCCAAATGGCTTGGTTATAGCGGTAATGAAAGCGCCAAAAATAATTCTTAAACGCCCCGCCTCTCTTAAGGCTAGCTCCATTGTCCATGGACTGCCAAGACCTATGCCATAAGGCGATTTATGGACAAATTTAACTAAAAATTTAGCCAATGCCGAGGGCTCTATATCTTTTATCGGGAATGCCCGACCTTGAGTTATGGCCACAATCCGCTCGCTAACAAAAATTAAGTCGCCCGCCCCAAGATGCGGCTTAGCGTATTCATTAATAATATCAAAAATGTTATCTTGAGAGGAAACTATTTTAGTTTTTACGGGAAAACGGGAGTATCTCTCACTTTTAACCTCGATAGTTAAGTTTTTCCCATTATTTGGCTTTAATTCATCCATGATTTTAATTTTATCATAGATTTAAATAATTTAAAAGCAGCTTTTTGGGCTGCTTTTAAATAGATTTTTTAAAAAAATTAAACCGTTGGCATGCTCGGAGGCGTAGAAGAAGGCGGTTCGGAAGGAGGAGCACTAGGAGGCTCCGAAGGAGCTTGCGGCAAGTTATCAGAAGGGCCGCCGCTTTTCTTCTTCTTCGCAAACATCCAAACTATCAACGCGACGATAATTATCGCGATAATAACGTAAACATAAGTCATAAATTATTTAGACTTTCTAAAAATCCGTAAATTAGATAATTAAAAAGCCGCGGTTAATTATTAAAGATTCTTCCTTGTAACTTATGCTTTTATTATAACATTGAAATGGAAAGAAAAAATCAAAGCTGTGGATAAAGATTATTTTATTAATCCTTCTGTCAATTTATAAATATCGCCCGCGCCCATAATGATTGCCATATCCCTCTTTTTTAAATTTTCTTTTAGATATTGCTCTGCTTTTTCAAAAGAATCAAGATATATAATCTTTTTATCTTTAAATCCCAACGCCGAATTTCTTTGCTCTATCGCTTCGGCTAGTTTTTGCGAACTAACAGATTTAATTATTTCCGGCTTTTCCCGACCAGCAACGCTATAAATATCAATTGATACAACGACATCCGCCTCGTCAAAAGCTTCAACAAAATTATCAAATAAATAACTGGTTCTTTGAAATTGATGCGGCTGAAAAACACACCATAATTGCCGCTGTCTGACAACGGCATAATTTCTATCGCTGTCCGACAGCGATAGACTATTAAGGTATTCTCTGGCGCCCTGCAATGTTGCTTTAATTTCTGTGGGATGATGAGCGTAGTCATCATAAATTCTTGCGCCATTAACCATTCCTCTGTATTCAAATCTGCGCCAAGTGCCGTTAAATTCGTTAAGCGCCTTTAAAGAAATATCGTCTGGTATTTCAAGCGCCCGCGCTGCTGTTATTGCCGCATACGCATTCATTAAATTATGCCGCCCCGGGATTTTCAAACTTAGACCGGTAGCCCCGAATTTTGAATTATATTTTTCTATTCTATATTTCGGAATTTGAGATTTGAATTTTGGATTTTCATTGGAAATTGGATATTGCCCGCCTGCCGGCGAGGCAGGGAAATTGGTAATTATTTCTGATATATTTTCGTCTTCCTCATTCACTACTAAAATTCCGTCTTTTGGTAGATGCCCAAGATATTCTTTAAATGTCGCCAAAATATGCTTAAGATCCTTGTAGTAATCTAAGTGATCTTCTTCTATATTAGTTAAGACTATCATCTTTGGCCAATAATTTAGAAATGAAGCAGTATATTCGTCTGCTTCAATAACTAAATATTCACTCTTGCCAACGCGACAATTGCTATTCCCCCACTCCCTCAATTTTGTTCCTACGATCACTGTCGGATCAAAACCTGCCCTTTCCAAAATTAAACCGATCATAGCGGTGGTTGTACTTTTTCCGTGAGTA
Organism: Candidatus Portnoyibacteriota bacterium; assembly: GCA_016208745.1. Classification (GTDB taxonomy): domain Bacteria; phylum Patescibacteriota; class Minisyncoccia; order Portnoybacterales; family GWB1-42-6; genus JACQXN01. Next base: position 21,705 of record JACQXN010000010.1, read on the forward strand.
CCAGAAATAGCAATCGTCCACATTTTTTTAGTTAATTCGCCAAGCGCCTGACCGTAAGTCTGACATTTAATACTCAATTTTTTAGCCTCCTCCAATTCCGGATTGTCTTCCGGCACAGCGGCGCTATAAATAATCAAGTCCGTCCCATCTTTTATGTTGGCTTTTTTGTGACCTGAAAATATTTCCGCACCCTCTTTTGCCAATTCTTCGGTAATTTTACTGCCTGCCGCATCTGACCCGCTAACCTCAAAACCATGACTTAGATAATATCTAGCCAGCGCGCTCATACCAATTCCTCCAATGCCGATAAAATGGATCTTCATAATGTAGAGGCTAATTCACGCTAAATAATTCCATAGAAGCGAATTTACGCCAAATTTTGCGTCTATTTGGCTTCTAAATTTTTTGGCGTTTATTCTGGCTTCTATAATTTATAACTAGCCACGGAAAAACGATCACCGCATTAAAAATCCGACCAATGCGTCGCGGCTCCAGAATTAATCGCCACAACCATTCTAATCCAACCTTTCTCATAAACTTTGGTGCTCGATTTATTCTGCCGCTTAACATATTGAAAGCGCCGCCAACTCCCATTGCAACTTTTACCGATGGAAGATTTTTTAAATTCTGCGCAATCCATTTTTCCTGTCTTGGCGCGCCTAGCGCCATAAATAAAATATCCGGCTGGCATTGATTGATAAGACTTACTGCTGAATCAATATCTTCTGTAAAACCGACTACCTCTAACCACTCGCCTGCTATCTTTTCCGCGACCCCACCTCTCCCACCAAGTAAAAAAACTTTTGCATTATACCCTGAGCGAAGTCGAAGGGAACGAAGTCGAAGGATTAGTTTTTCTATTAAATCTACTCCCGCGATTCTTTCCTTTATCGCCTCTCCCAAAAACCGCGAAGCCCAAACAATCCCGATGCCATCTGCTACTGATAAATCGGCTTTGTTTAAAATTTCTTTAAATTCCTTATCCTTTTGCGCCAAGACCAAAATCTCTGGATTAACAGTAACTATGTGACGATGATGGTTCTCGCCCAAGAACTCCTGCGTTTTTTGAAGCGCTTCTTCCGTTTTTAAATTATCTATTCTGACACCGAGCATTTCCATAAATATTTATTCTCCACCTAGCGGACAACTTTCAAGAATCGTATACTCCGCCCCATCGCCCCGCAAATCGCTTTCCATCACATCCAAACTAGAAACCGGCACAGAAAATTTAAATTCCTGATCAATCTCTGGCTGTTCCGGTAAATTATGCCATTGCCCCATTTTTATTCTGGCCAAAGTAATGTGCGGTGAAAAAGGCCGGTTTTCTATTCTAAATGCGCCAATTTTACCCGAGCCAGTTAAAGCTTCCTCAAGTTCTTTTTTTATTTCAACCAAAATCGCGTTTGCCTTTCCCTTAAGCCAAATCATTCGCGGCGGTTTATTAATAGGCCCGCATAGAATGTGCTTAAACCCTATATTAAATGGCTCAAATTTTAAAGCAACATCTCTGGTTATGCGGCAAATTTCAAGCATTTCTTCATTTGAAACATAGCCAATAAAAACTAGCGTCAAATGTAAACTATCTTTTTTTGTCCAACGCACAGGCAAATGCTCCCATTTTTTACCAAATTCCAAAAGCCGCTTTTTAATATTTTCCGGCAAATTAATTGCCACAAAAACCCGCCGCTTCATAAAATTAAATTGATTACATCGGCCATGACAAAATTTTATAAGAAAATCGAGATAAGAGAAGCGTTAAAAAATTGCCGACGGAGAAGTGAAACGACGAGTTTAGGAGGCAATTTTTAGCTGAACGAATCCGATTTTCTTAAAATTTTAGTCCTGGCCGCAGTCTTTTGGCTACTTTTCTGCTGCCAGAAAAGTAGCAAGGTAATATTTGAATCCTACCACAAAAAATGCTAGAATCCAAATGAAATGACCGATAAAATTCTCATAAATTCAAGCCGTGTTCTGCTTGGCGGATTGATCCTCTACGAACTGCTCAACCAGCTTGAAATTCTTAATCATCCGCTGACATTCACTTGGCTCGGCCTAATTATAACAAGCGGCTCTATTTGGCTGATGCTTGAAGCCGCCTCTTTTTATACAAGGAAAAATTTCGACCATCCGCTTTCTGGCTTGGCAATGATAATCGCTGTAGCGGTTGTCTATTTGGACGCGCTTGGCGATATTTTCCAATTTTACACAAATTACGGCTGGTATGACCGCCTGGGTCATTTTGTTGGCGGCGCAGCCGCAGCCGGACTAATTTTTTCGTTTATTAAACTTTTAAGCGATTGCCAGCGCCGCAAAACGCAGCTGACTATTCTGCCAATGGCCTTTTTTGCTTGGACAACAGCTGTTTTTTTAGGCGTCCTTTATGAACTGGAGGAATATTTTGAAGATGTTTTTACGGGCTCCCAGCGCTTTGGCAATGCTTTTGATACAGGAGACGATTTATTTTTAAATCTTTCTGGCGCGCTATTGGCCGCCTTAATCTCTGCTATTTATGTATATTATAGAGGTCGTCCCGCTAACTAAAATTCCGATTCAGCAATCTCAAGTTTTAAGTTATTTTTCGGCCCACGAATTACTTGTGGGCTCTTTGGTCTTGATACCGCTTAGCAGACGGCAAGAAGAAGCCGTTGTTATTGAAACCCATCAAATAAGCAGCCATCGAATAGAAGTAAAAAGGGCTGAATATGAATTGCGGCCGATTAAAAAAGTTTTAACCATCGAGCCGATCCTAACACATCAACAAATAGAACTAGCCATGTGGCTTGGGCAATACTATTTCACTCCGCCGGGAGCTTTTATGAAGATGGCTATAAAAAATCGCAAAAATGTCATCTCGAGTTCCGCTCCGCAAAGTGCGGGGCGGAACGAGGGATCTCTCGCGTATGCGAGACGTAAATCACAAAAATTAATATTGGCGCCAACCATCTCGCAAGTTTTATCTATTGTTGAGAAATGCGACGAAGAAAAAATAACCACTATTCATAGCGGCCTGACCAAAAAACAACTAAGTGAAAACTGGCAAAAAATCGCGAAGAGCCAGGCTAAAATTATTATTGGCACAAGATTGGCTGTTTTTGCGCCGTTTTTAAATCTCAAAGAAATTATTGTTAAAGACGAAACAAACCCGAGCCACCGCTCATGGGATATGCATCCGCATTATCGGGTTCACGAAGCCGCACAAAAACTGGCGGAAATTTTTGGAGCAAAAATTATTTTAAAAAGCAATCTGCCATCAATTGAAAGTTATTTTTTAAATGCTCTCCCTCCTTTGGAAAAGGAGGGGTGGGGTGGATTTGAAAAAATAGATTTCTCTCAAAAAAATCCCCCTCAATCCCCCTTTTCCAAAGGGGGAAACCAAGAAGCCCAGATAGTTGACCTCCGCCAAGAACTCAAAGAAGGAAATTATTCTATTTTCAGCCGCCAACTCCAAAAATCAATCAACGAGGCGCTAAAAAACAAACAGCAGATTATTCTATTTATCAATCGCCGCGGCGCGGCTACTTTTGTTTTATGCCGCGATTGCGGCTATGTGGCTAAATGCCCAAATTGCGACGCGCCTCTGACTTATCATTTTGAAAGAAACAATAGCGGTTTCAAACCGATTCTTATCTGCCATCACTGCGGCCACAAAGAATCTCCGCCAACGCTTTGTCCAAAATGCCAAGGCATAAGGATAAAAGCCTTTGGTTCGGGCACCCAGAGAGTTGAAATAGAGGCGCAAAAATTATTCTCCGCCCAAGGCGGACCGCATTCTGCGGAAAAACCAAAAATCCTACGGCTTGATAGCGACACAGCGCCAACGTCAAAAGAACAAACAAAAATTATTGAAGAATTTAAAGAAAAAAAAGGCAATATTTTAATCGGCACGCAGATGATGTTGAACGATAGCTCCATAAAAGCTGGTGTTGTCGCTATAATTTCAGCTGATACGCTATTGCATTTACCTGATTTTGGTTCTGATGAGAGAACTTTTCAAACTATTAATCAATTAAGGGCGCTCTCAATATCGCATTTCTTCATCCAAACCTACAACCCTCAATCCAAAATAATCCAGCTTGCCGCGCAAGGTGATTTTAAATCATTCTACCAGCAGGAAATTGAAACTCGCCAAGCTCTAAAATACCCGCCTTTTTCCCAGTTGATAAAATTAATTTTCCGCCACAAAGACCCCAAAAAATCAGCAACTGAAGCAAAAATTCTTTTTGCTAAATTGACCCAACAGCTAAAAACGAGTAGAATTTCTAAAGAAGTCATATTTGAAATCACTGGGCCTTCGCCAGCTTTTATTTCAAAAGAAAAAGGCAAATATATTTGGCAAATTGTAATTAAATCCGCGCCTGTCTGGCTGGCAAAAAGAGAAGAACGGACAGAAATATTAAAAAAGCGGAACCAGTTTTTAATACTTGTTCCGCCAAATTGGGAAATTGATATTGATCCGGAGACATTATTGTAAATAAAAAGGCTCGGCCTATAAAAGACCGAGCCCGAAATATCTGAAGATTTTACCAACTTGCCCGCTTTTTTTTGGGCCTAAGTATCTGCCCAAAGAAAAAAAGAAAAACAGCAGAGATGAGGCACAAAATAATTGCTCCCTTCCCAGGCTGCAAATTCCCAACGAGCTGTCCGGCCTGCAATGGCTCAAGAAAACCGGATACCACCCAACCAAGAATCAGTATTAAAGGAAAGACTGATAAGCTGCAAAAAAATTTTCCCGCTCTTTCCCTGAAACTTCCTTCTTGTCCCCTTTTCTGGCCTTTTAAAGAACCAAACCCGTCCCAGCCCATCGAGGTGGACTCAAAATTAACAGATCTTGGCTTCTTTTTGGGCTCGCCACACTCGCCGCATCCACGATGAGTTCTCCAGTAATCCTCCGCGGTAATTTGTTTTTCGACTTTTTTCGGCTCCTTGGGATCACCTTCCGCAATTACTTCTACGATTCCCCGCGCAATACTATAGACTCTCGCCCTAGGGCTTATCTCCCTTTCAACAACTTCCGCCCTCTCTTCCCACTCTGGAACAAGCATCATTCTTTCCTTCCTCATTTTTCTCTCCTTCTTTTTTTATTTATTTTTTATAGAACTAAATCCCAATATGCCTTCCACTATACAGCCAAAAACACATCTTGTCAATAGAGAACCGGAAACTTTAACCGCGCCCCAAAAACAGACTCAAAACATGGAAGATTTAAAAGTGGTTTTTATGGGCACGCCAGAATTTGCCGTGCCGATTTTAGAAGAACTCATAAAAAGCGATTTTAAGCCAAGAGCAATTATCACCGCGCCCGATAAACCTGTCGGCCGAAATTTAAACCTAACTCCCCCGCCAGTTAAGGTTCTGGTCCAAGAAAATAATATTCCTATTTTTCAACCAGAGACGAAAGACGAACTCATCAGTCAAACATCAGAGCTAAAACCGGATTTAATTATTGTTGCCGCCTATGGCAAAATCCTGTCAAGGGAAATTCTTAATTTGCCAAAATATGGTTCAATTAATGTTCATCCTTCAATTCTGCCCAAACATCGCGGCCCATCCCCTATCCAATTTGCTATTCTAAACGGCGATCCAAAAACCGGCGTAACGATTATGTTAATGAATGAAAAAATGGACGAAGGCCCGATTCTATCGCAAGAGATAGTAAAGATCACAAAAGACGAAACCGCAAAAACTCTTGAAGAAAAATTATCTCTCAAAGGCGCAAAGCTTTTAATTAAAACTCTTAAGCAATGGATTGCCTTAGAAGAAATGCCCGAAACAGCCAAAAAATTAATCTACCCCCAGGAACAGGATAATTCCCAGGCTACTTATACAAAAATTATCACCAAACAGGACGGAAAAATTCTCTGGGATAAAAATGCCAAAGAGCTCGAACAACAAATCAGGGCTTTTTATCCTTGGCCCGGCAGTTTTACTTTTTTAAAACAAAACGGCCATAAGGTGCAAAATATAAAAATTCTTAAAGCCGACATTCTGGAACTAAACACCGAAAAAGATTTAGGCGCGTTTTTTCTAACTGAAAACAAAAAGCTCGCTGTCCAAACAGGTAAAGATTGCCTGATTATTGAAGAGCTTCAGCCAGAAAACGGCAAACCAATGTCCGCTTCCAATTTCCTAAACGGCCACCCCGAAATCATTGGGACGACGCTGGAATAAAATTGATATTTTAATTCCCTTCGCTATAATGCAAAATTTGATTTTTAATTTCTCCTTGCATCGAAAAATTTTGTAAGAAAATTGAGATGAGCGAGGCGTAAAAAATTGGCGACGGAGGAGTGAAGCGACGAGTTTAGGAGCTAATTTTTAGATGAGCGAATCCAATTTTCTCAAAATTTTATCGCTGCAAGTAATCTTTTGGTTACTTTTCTGTTAGCAGAAAAGTAACAAGAAAAGCTTATATTCATCTATCACAAAAACCCCTTATCGGGGTTTTTGTGATTTTGGATGTATCCAAAGCGAAAACTTTCCTCTGTTTATTCAGACATCTCATCTTTCATCTTGCTAATGGCTCTGGCCGCCTGATCTTTGCCTCCCAATCCAAATGCCAAACCACCAGCAATAGCTAACATAGCAATAAAGCCGGTAATAATAGTTTGTAGCAATGCCGGCGCTATGCCTAATTGTATCAAAGCAGCGAATAAAGCGAAGACTAAAACTGACCATTTAACTAAAGCGCCAACAAAAGCGGCTGTTTTTATTCTGCTAGCTGAAACGCTGGCCATAACCAGCTTCTGCAAGAAACCGGCAAACCAAGCAGCTATTATCAGAATAACGGCCGCCACCACTATATTAGGAATATAGAGCAAAACGCTCTTTAAAAATCCGCTGACTTCATTTAATCCTAAAATATCTGTGGCTGCCAATAAAAATGTAAAAATTAAAAACCACTTAACCAACAGCCCGACCCAATTTCCGACATCCAGCTTTAAACCAGCCCTGCCCAAAGCATCGCCTGCGCCCATCTTATCCAAAGCCTGATCAATTTTTAAAGCCCTTATTATCTGAGCAACTAATTTCTGTAAACCAATAGCGATTGCCCAACCAATTAGGAATACTATTAAAGCGCCCAGAATATTAGGCAAAGAATTGATAAAGCCGCTCCAGATGGTCTGGAAAGCAGTAATTGTTACATCAGCCCAAGTTTGTAATATCATCTCTCTCACCTCCTTTCGCAGATTTTCTTAAAATTTTAATTTTATTAGAAAACCCAACGTCTCGCCGAAGCCTCGCATTTGCGGGGCGAAGGCGGGCTGTCTTTCATCATAATAAATACCCGCACCATTAAAATGGCCCTCGGGTAATCAAAAATACGCTTTATTCTGGATACTATGAGATAACCTACCCATTACTTATATTATCTCAATAATTTATAACACCTGTCTAGCTATATTGTGGATAAGTAACCACTTAAAATCTAAGTGGGATTAAATGAAACTGTGCGCCGTGAGGGATTCGAACCCCCGACCCTCTGCTTAAAAGGCAGGTGCTCTACCGACTGAGCTAACGGCGCGAATCATTTTTTTATTATTATAGCCAAATTAACGAAAAAAAACAACCAAAATTAAAAACCCGAAGGGTTTAGCTTTTAACTTCAAACTCTCAACCTTTATTCCTCTTCCCTCGCCCCGTATTTTCTCCTTTTCTTTAAAATAAACATTGCCGCTATCGGCAGAAAAAGCCATAAAAACTGGGCTTCGGCTGAAATAAAAAATTGCTTAATTAAGGGGTCCAGATCTGCAATAATTTTTGGGGGGAGAAAAGAAATAATTATACTAGCTAAAAGCCCTAGCTGCAAGGCGCCTAGAATAGTTAGCTGCCACCAGCTAGCCCGCCCACGACCAGAGATTTTTATCGTTGAACCAAGCGCCGAATGCGGACCTAGAAAAAAAATAGCCAGAATAATGGCCAGAAATATAAAAATTTGGATATTGGTATTAGGGCTTCCATCTTTGGTAGCTAGAAAATCAACCCTTGACCAAGGAATGGATTTAGTGATCGCCAAAGAAAAATAGATAGCTATAGTTACAAGATTTAGACGATTTTTGCCTAAAGCCATCCCGTAACCAAAAGCCGCAGCCAAAAATAACAAAACAAGCAGAAGATTACCGGATGAATTGACAAAATTAAAAATTGAACTGAAAAAACTCATAGTCCCTCCTCTTTTAATTTATCAATGAGTTCCCTTTGTTTTCTAGAAAGCTTCTTGGGAATTTCTATTTTCACTTTTACAATCATATCACCGTTGCCCCTTTGACGCAAACGAGGCATGCCTTTATTTTGCAAACGAATCAACGTGCCGCTTTCTACTCCAGCCGGGATTTTTAAACTGACTACTTCAAAAAGCGTTGGCAATTCTATTTTATCGCCAAGAACCGCTTGAGTGAAACTAATAGACAAATCGTGATATAAATCATCGCCCTTTCTTTCAAATGACTTATGTGGCTTGATATGAATAGTCACATATAAATCTCCGGCTGGCGCGCCAAACATCCCTGCTTCTCCCTGCCCTGTCAATGAAATCGCCTGCCCATCTTCAATGCCTGCGGGGATTTTAATTTTTATGGTTTTATATTCTTTAACCCGACCATCACCGCCGCATTTTGAACAAACTTTTTCCGGTTTTTTGCCTCTGCCTTGGCACTCTGGACAAGTTTTAGTCTGAGAGAAAGAAAAGAATGCCGCGCGCCGCGTTTCCTCAACCTTCCCCCTCCCCTTGCATTTCGGACATTCTTTTAATTCACTGCCCGGCTCAGATCCGCTACCGCCGCATTTTGAACAAATAACCCCTTTATAAATATTAAATTCCCTTTCCACGCCTCTGGCCGCTTCTTCTAGAGTGATTTCTGCATCAACAACAATATCCTGACCTCGCTGTCTTTTTTTTGAACCGGGTCTGGTCGCTCCGCCAAAAATTCCCTCAAATATATCGCCTAAATTTCCAAACTCAAATTCTTGCTCCTCACCTCTGCCTCGCTTAAAAAAATCAAAAGCATCCGCGTAGCTTGAAAAGTCGCGAAAACCATTAAAGCCAGAAAAGCCGCCGCCGGCTTGCGCTTGCTCAAAGGTTGTGCCGAATTGATCGTATTGCGCGCGTTTTTGCGGGTCGCTTAGAACCTGATACGCTCCATTAATCTCCTTAAATTTCTTCTCGTCGCCGCCTTTGTCAGGATGATGTTCGTGAGCCAGTTTGCGATATGCCCGCTTAATTTCATCCGGCGAAGCATTTTTAGAAATGCCTAAAATTTCGTAATAATCTTTTGCCATGGAAACAAATTGAAAAAATAAAAATTAAGAATGAAAAACGATAATAAAATCTATCAGAAATTTTGTAAAAACAAAATTTCTGATACCTGAATTTTTCACTTTTAATTTTTAACTTATATTTCTATTATCTCTTTCTCCGCCGTCTCTTTTTTAATGCCGGCTAATTTTAATCTTTTCATCAAAGAAAAGGCCCCCCGAACCGCTAAGGCCGCTAACCAAATAAAAATAAATCTAACAGCCAAAAAGGTAAAAAATGCGGCCACTGCAAATCCGTAAGGTAAATAACGTTTATATGGCTGAAAGAAAAAATTTATCTGCTGATTGATTAAATTATACATTCCGTCCCTAGTATCCTTATTCAATATTTTTCCCAAAGAAATATCGCCTCCGTCTAGGGGCGCGAGCCCTCCTACGTTCAAGGGCGCCAATTGCGATTGCAGCTGACCGGTTAAAATATCTGACATCGAATTTACAACTAAATCAAATAAAGAACGCGGAATCTTAAGTTCAACTCTCAAGCTTTGAGCCGGTGGCGAAAAATAAAGAACCAGACTTATTAATATTGCCAGAACAATAAATACCGCGCCAAGCGCTGGCTTAATAATTCCCGATATATCGATTTTAATGCGCAAGCGCTTCTCTTTTATGGATTGCCGCGCAGCTAGAAGCAAAAATCCAAAACCTAGTAACAAGGCCAGCAAGAAAACTATTTTAATTCCAAAAATTATTGAAAAAATAATAAAGTTAATCGCAAAAGCCGAAATTACAAGAATGAGCGAATCAGATAGAAGAATCAATAGACCAAACAGGGCTCCTGTGATTATAAAAATTATTGAGGGTAGAATCCAGAAAGTTCCGTAATCGCTGCCTGCATTAAATAATACGTTTTCCAAAATTAACCAGCTGAAAAATGAGAAAACAGCAATAAGACTTAAAAGAACAATAAAAATAATCTTGCTTTTTGGCATACACAAGGCGGCTATAAAATTAATTAGCGACTGTTATCAGAGACAACAGCCACTAATTATTTTAGCACATACCCAATAAATTGAGTAATTTTTACTTCTTCTCCTCAAACTCTCCCTCAATTGTCCCTTCGCCTTTGTCTTTTTTGTCCTCTTTGCCTTCGGGCTTTTCCTGCGTCTTTCCCTGCTGCGCTTTATACATTTCCGCCCCAATTTTTTGAATCGCCTGGCTCAAGTCGTCCATCGTCTTTTTAATAACCGAGGGATCATTGCCGTCTTTAGCTTTTTTAAGTCCTGTGATTTTATCCTCAATTTCTTTTTTATCAGAAGCCGAGACTTTTTCGCCAAAATCACGCAGAGTTTTTTCCGCTGTATAGACTAATGTGTCGGCTTGATTGCGCAAATCAATCAGTTCTTTGCGCTGGCGGTCTTCCAAAGCATGCGCTTCTGCTTCCTGACGCATTCTTTCAATCTCTTCTTTGCTCAAAGCCGAGGTATCTTTGATTGTAATGTTTTGTGACTTACCAGTTGCCTTGTCTTTGGCTGTTACAGTCAAAATACCATTGGCGTCAATATCAAAAGTTACTTCAACCTGTGGAGTGCCGCGTGGCGCCGGCGGAATGCCATCTAAAATAAATCTGCCAAGAGTTCGATTATCGTTAGCCATCGTCCGCTCACCTTGTAAGACGTGAATTTCTACCGATGGCTGATTATCAGAAGCCGTAGAAAAGACTTGGCTTTTTGAAGTTGGAATAGTCGTGTTGCGCTCAATTAAAGGCGTTTTAACTCCGCCTAAAGTTTCAATCCCTAAAGTTAACGGCGTCACATCAAGCAATAAAACCTCTTTCATATCGCCGCCCAAAACCGCGCCTTGAATAGCAGCGCCCAATGCCACGCATTCCATCGGGTCAACTCCCCGCTCAATTTTTTTGCCGATATAATCTTCAACAAATTTTTGCACCATTGGCATTCTTGTCGGCCCGCCGACTAAAATGACTCTCGTTATGTCATTGGGTGTTAATTTCGCATCTGACAATGCCTGCTCCATTGGAGCGCGACACTTATCAATAATTGAACGAACCAATTCCTCAAGTTTTGCCCGCGTAATTTTCATTAAAAGATGCTTTGGGCCAGAAGCGTCAGCTGTGATAAAAGGTAAATTAATATCGGTTTCCAGTGTTGAGCTTAATTCAATTTTGGCTTTTTCCACTGCTTCTCTTAAGCGGGTCGTGGCCATTCTATCGTTTTTTAAATCAATCCCTGAATCTTTTTTAAACTCACTCATCACATATTCGGTCAAAATTTCATCCATATCCGTTCCGCCAAGTTCCGTGTCGCCAGAAGTAGAAATAACTTCAAAAACTCCTCCGCCAAAATCCATAATCGTTACATCTAGTGTTCCGCCGCCAAAATCAAAAACCAGAATTTTTTCTTCTTTGCCAGCCTTATCAATTCCGTAAGCCAAAGCGGCGGCTGTTGGTTCGTTAATTATGCGGACCACTTCCAAGCCAGCGATCGCGCCTGCATCTTTGGTCGCCTGACGCTGAGAATCATTAAAATAAGCTGGCACAGTTATTACCGCTTTTTCAATTCGCTGGCCAAGATAGGCCTCAGCGTCTCTTTTTATTTTCTGAAGAATAAAAGCGGAAATTTGCTGAGGGGTATATTCCTTGTTATTTACTTTGACTTTGTAATCGCTGCCCATCTTGCGCTTAATTGCAGAAATGGTTCCCTCGGGATTTGTTACCGCCTGACGCCTTGCTGGCTCGCCAACTAAAAGTTCGCCTTCCTTTGAAAAGGCCACATAAGAAGGGAAGGCCTTGCCGCCGACCGTTGTGCCTTCGGCCGAAGGAATAATCATTGGCTTGCCGCCTTCAACAACAGCTGCCGCTGAATTTGATGTGCCTAAATCAATACCGATAATTTTTGACATAGTTTTATAATTTCTAATTCCTAATTACTCTAATTTCTAATCAAATCCCAAGTCCCAAGCACAAAAGATCTCAAATATATGATTTACTATTTGGTTATTGGGATCTGATTAGGTTAATTAGAAATTAGGTTAATTAGAAATTTATTAATTTATTTTGTCACTCTCACTTTCGCCGCTCTTAAAACTTTCCCATTTAACAAATAGCCTTTTTGTATTTCCGCGCTGACGATTTCGCTTTCGTGACTTTCGTCGTTTTCCTCGTACTCTACCACCTCATGCCATTCCGGATTAAATTTTTCGCCGACTGACTTTATTTCTTCTAATCCGTATTTTCGCAAAATATCCAATAGTTGTTTTCTTATTAATCCTAAATCTTTATTCGCTATTCCTGATTCCTGATTCCTGATTCCTGATTCCAGGCTATCTAAAACCGGCAAAATATCTTTTATTAATCCTTCACCGAGCATACGCGACCATTCTCCCTGCTGTTCTTCCTGCCGGCGCTTGTAATTTATAAAATCCGCCTGCGCCCTTTGCCAGCCAGCCAAGTATTTTTCTTTCTCTTCGCGGCATTCTTTTAATTTTTTACGGAGTTTTTCTATATCACCGCCAAGCTTGACAGAGTCTTCTGACTCATATATTATTTCTTCTTCGGACGCCGCCTCTTTTTCGTCTCTTTCTATATTTTTATCTTCCATAATTAAATTGATACTAATTATTTTCTATTATCTTCTTTATTTCCTCAACTAAAAATATATTTTTGCCGTAATCCATTCTCTTCGGGCCAAGAACTCCGATAAACCCTTCGTTATTATCAGATTTATAACCTGAAACTATCAAGCTGCATTCTCTAAAATCTTCAATCGGATTTTCTTCGCCTATAAAAACCTCGACTTCTTTATTAAGCTTTTCAAATAAATCCGTAAATTCATTCTCAAGCGTATCAAAGCCTCTTAAAATATTCTTCATTCTTTCTGGCTGCCCAAGTTCGCTATCTTTAAAAAGAGAGGAAAAACCAAACTCATGAAAATCCATTATTTCACCGAAGGAGCCGCTCAAACCCAGATTCTTCGAAAAATCGGCCAGAATCCGAGCCAGACGCTGGCTAACTATATCGGCTTGGTTTAATTCAGGCAAATTGTCTATGATGCGGCGCTGTTCTTTTGATGGCAAATCCTTTTCTAAAAACTCATTAACAAAAAGACGATAGGCTTTAGTGGTTGGCACGCGGCCCGCCGAGCAATGAGGCTGTTCAAGCAAACCTGCTTCCTCAAGGCTCATCATTTCCGACCTAATAGTGGCTGGGCTTAAATCAAAATTATATTTTTTAACCAAAATCTGCGAGGCCACTGGCTGGCCTGTTTTTTGATATTCTCTAATAACTGATTCCAAAATTTTTCCCTGACGCTGATTCATATTGCAATTAGCAGTCTCGTAATGCGACTGCTAACACAATTATAGTCCGGTGTGGATTGTTGTCAAGAATGGATATGGTATAATGTAGAAAATCCTATAAGCCGCAAACTATGAAACAAAAAATTGAAAAAGATGAAATCGCTTGGCTGGATTTTTCCGAGCCGGAAACAAGCGATTTATTGTTTCTAAAAGAAGAATTCCATTTAAATAAATCTGTCTTAGCCCAATTGCCGGTTCCCATAAAGAGGCCAAAGATTGAGGAGTTTGGGGGGTATTTATTTTTGGTTCTCCATTTCCCTGTTTTTAACGAAGAGACCCGCCAGACTGTTCCCACAGAGCTTGATTTTATTATTACGCCCTCAAATATCATAACTTTGCATCACGAACCAATCCCCGCGCTTGAAAAATTTTTTGACGAATGCCTCAATCAAGAAATAAGCCGGGAGGAGCATTTTAAAAGCACCGGCTATCTTCTCTTTTGTGTTTTGGATAAATTAATAGATTCCTGCTTACCAATGCTTGACCATATTTATGAAAACATTGAAAAAATTGAGGACAAGATATTTTTGGGACACGAAAAAGAAATGCTTGCTGAATCGGCAATAGTTAAAAGAGATATTATTGATTTTAGGCGCACAATCAAACCCCAGCGTTCGGCCTTGGAAATTCTGGCTAAAAAAGTAAACAGGTTTTTCGGCCAAGATCTTGATTTTGTCACCCAAGAGGTGCTAGGCTCAAATATTAGGGTTTGGAATATTTTGGAAAATCACAAGGAATTGATTGAATCAATTGAGGCGACAAACGAATCCCTTCTTTCGTATAAAACCAACAATATCGTTAAAGTTCTGACACTTCTCTCCTTTATAACCTTTCCCCTAAGTCTTATCGCTAGTATCTTTGCAATGAATACATCCTTTAATTATTCTATGATTAGAAATCCCTATGCTTTCTGGGTGGTAATTGGTGGCATGGGATTAGTCACTCTGGTGATGCTTGTTTATTTTAAAAAGAAAAAGTGGCTGTAAAATTAATTCCCAATTTCCAATATCCAATTTCCAATGAAATGTCTAATTCATAAATTTTTTAAAAATTGGGCATTAGAAATTTTATTGGGGATTAGAAATTAGTAATTGGGAATTTTTGTTTGTGATAAAACTTTATAATACACTGACAAGAAAAAAAGAAACCATTAAACCGCTCAACGATAATTTAATCGGTCTTTATTGCTGTGGCCCGACCGTCTATTGGTATGCGCATCTGGGAAATTTGAGAGCTTATATTTTTGAGGATGTTTTAAGGCGGGTTTTAGAATATAACGGCTTTTCGGTTAAGCACGTAATGAATTATACAGATGTTGGCCATTTGACTTCTGACGAAGATTCAGGCGAAGATAAAATGGAAAAAGGCGCCAAACGCGAAGGAAAAACTGCTTGGGAAATTGCGGAATTTTATATCAAGGCTTTTGAAAATGATGCCAGAGCCCTTAATATTTTAGAACCGACATTTAAACCCCGCGCCACAGAAAATATAGAGGAACAAATCACACTCATAAAAACTCTGGAGGAAAAAGGATTTACTTATAAAATCGCTGATGGGATTTATTTTAACACTTCTAAATTAAAAGATTATGGAAAGCTGGCGCGGCTTGATATAGAAAAATTAAAAGCCGGTGCCAGAATTGAAATGGTTGAAGGCAAAAAAAATCCGACTGATTTTGCATTATGGAAGTTTTCTCCAGCGAACTCAAAAAGGCAAATGGAATGGGAATCGCCCTGGGGGCTTGGTTTTCCCGGCTGGCATATTGAATGTTCGGCAATGAGCCAAAAATATTTAGGCGAGCAATTTGATATCCATTGCGGCGGCATTGACCATATCCCAACACATCACACAAACGAGATTGCCCAATCAGAAGCCGCTTTTGGAAAAATTCCAGCCAGATTCTGGCTGCATAGCGAATTTTTATTGATTGACGGAGGCAAAATGGCCAAATCCGATGAAAATTTTTTGACCGTTAAAACTTTAATTGACAAAAGATTTAATCCCCTCGCCTATCGTTATCTGACTTTAACTGCTCATTATCGCTCAAAATTAAACTTCACTTGGGAAAGTCTAGCGGCCGCCCAAAGCGCGCTAGATAGTTTGTATAATTTTTACCTTAGACTGAATGAAAATCCTCCCCAGACCTCCCTAAAGGGAGGGATCGATTCCCCTCCTTTAGGAGGGGTTAGGGGAGATTTAAAAAATAAGCTCAATGAAATAAAAAAGCAATTCCTCGCCGCCCTCAACGACGACTTAAACACTCCCGAAGCACTGGCGATTGTCTGGAAATTAATAAAAGACGCGGATATTTCCGACGCCGATAAAAAAAGCGCCTTGCTCGATTTTGACAAAGTGCTTGGATTGGGACTAGAAAAGATTAGAAAAATCGAAATTCCAGAGGAAATAAAACAATTAGCCAAAGAACGCGAAGAAGCGAGAAAAAATAAAGATTGGGCCAAGGCCGACCAATTACGGAAAAAAATTCAAGAGTCTGGCTGGGATATAGAAGACACGCCAGACGGACCAAAAATAGTAAACCGATAAACTATCATCCTTACATTCTCAAGTATTTAAGGATGTTAGCTTTGAAACAAAAGAACAAAATAGAAAAGCCTCGTCATAAAAACGAGGCTTTTTGTTACTTTACATTTTCTACCGCAGGCGCGGGTAAAGGCTTTGGTTTAAGTTTTCTCAACCATTCCCTGACTTTGCTTGTGCACCGCGGGAGAGGAGTGCAGGATAAAAAATAGTAGGCGCATAAGAGGAAAAGCATTCCCATATTTAAACCTATACCGGGAGCGTCGAAAATAGAAAAAAGGAAAAGACCGAGAGTAAAAATCCTTGCAGGGAAAAGGGCGATCAGCAACGGATTTATCTTAGGCGGAGTCTCTTCCACACCGGATAAAACTTTCTTCTCCAAAGGAGCGAGCAAAAGCGTGGGCATAGAAAAGAAAAAGAAAGAAAAAATAGCCCAAACAGCAATCGCGCCTCCGCTTAAATCTGGCTTACTGAGAAGAATATCCCATGTAAACGAAGCCCACATGAAGAACCAACAAATTATCCCCCACCAAAAATTCGTTTTACCAGTCAGCCTCTGAAACCAATGACCGAAAGGCTGAAAAATTCTATCAATCAAAAAGCTATCAGCCCTGACAACTATATTCATAGCGTCTCCTCCTCTGATCCCATCCCCAGAAGTTTTTCCACTAACTCCCTAAAGTCCTCTACCTTAAAGGGCTTGATAAGGAAAGCGTCGCACCCAACCGATAGGGCCTTCTGCTTTGTCTCCGTATCGGCGCTCTGAATCATAACCTTTATATGCGGATACTGCTTCTTTACATGCCCCGCGATTTCGTAGCCCCTCAAAATAGGCAGATGAAAATCGGAAATCACCAAGTCTAATCGCTCGTGATTTTCGTCTATAAGCCCGACTCCGAGAAGCCCGTTTCCGGCTATCAAAACATTGTGGCCGAGGCCATTTAAAAATTCTGCTTCCATATCCAATAAATCTTTATTGTCATCAATTACTAATATAGTGGCCATTTTGCCCTCCTTTTAGTACGCCGTAATTTTTAATATAGGCGGTCTCTTTATTTTGTTGACAAAAAACCATTTTCCCCACTATATCAACAATTCCTCCTTTTTTCAAGGCTTGCCCATCAAATTGAAAAAATAGTATAATCTCATAACGGGAGCTGATAAGAAACAAATCCGAAACGTCATGCTGAACTTGTTTCAGCATCTCAAATAAGCTAAAATCGCAGAGATCCCGAAATAAATTCGGGATGACATCTCTAGTCGCCTATGTCCAATCAAAACCTCGAAAAAATACCGCCGCAAAATATTGAAGCCGAGCAATCTGTTCTTGGCTCTTTAATGTTGGATAAAAACGCCATTATAAAAATTGCTGATATCTTGCGGCCCGGTGATTTCTACCGCCAAGTCCATAATACAATTTTTGAAACAATGATTGAGCTTTATGAAAAAGGAGAGCCAATCGATTTGCTAAGCTTGACCAACCGCCTTGAGGAAAGAGTAAATCTGGAAGAAATCGGCGGACCCAGCTATTTAACATCTTTAGTTAACACTGTTCCAACTGCCGCCCATATTTTGCATTACGCTCGAATAGTTCACAGAAAAAAAATTTTAAGAGATTTAATTGACGCGGCCCAGCATATATCGCAACTAGGATTTTCCGAAGAAGCGGAAATAGAGCATATTTTAGATGAAGCAGAACAAAGAATTTTTAGCATTTCTCAGAAATCCCTTTCGCAAGAATTTATACCGGTTAAAAGCGCGCTTGAAGAAGCGTTTGAAAGGATAGATAAGCTTCATAAAGGCGAAGGCGCAATGAGAGGCGTGCCGACTGGCTTTAACGAATTGGATAATTATCTTTCCGGCCTGCAAAAATCCGATTTAGTCATTTTAGCGGCCAGACCCTCTATCGGCAAAACTTCGCTAGCCCTTGATATTGTCAGAAACGTGGCAATAAAACAAAAAATTCCAGTTGGTATGTTTAGCTTGGAAATGTCAAGGCATGATTTAGTGGACAGACTTCTGGCGGCCGAAGCAGGCGTTGATTTATGGAAATTAAGAACCGGGAAGCTTTCTTCAGAAGGTCTTGATAATGATTTTACAAGAATTCAGGAAGCAATGAGCGGCTTGGCGCAGGCGCCAATTTTCATTGACGACGCGCCGTCCCCAACAGTTCTTCAAATGCGCACTATGGCGCGCCGGCTGCAATCAGAACACGGATTAGGTTTAATCACAATTGATTATCTGCAATTAATCCAGCCGCGCACCAATTCAGAAAATATAGTCCAGCAGATAACTGAAATTTCGCGATCATTAAAGGGGCTAGCCAGAGAATTAGAAGTACCAGTTCTAGCTCTATCTCAGCTCTCCCGAGCCGTTGAATCAAGACCCGACCAAATTCCCCGTTTGGCTGACTTGCGCGAATCTGGCTCAATTGAGCAAGACGCGGATGTGGTGCTTTTTATTTATCGTGAAGACAAAGTGAAAAAGGATTCCGGCCGGCCAAATATCGCTGATATTTTTATTGCTAAACACCGAAATGGCCCGATTGGCAAAGCCGAGCTTTATTTTAACGAATCCCAAGCGAGCTTTAAGAATTTGGAAAGATATTTGGGAGAATAACTTTAAAAATTTCCAATTTCTAATTCCTGATTTCTAACAAAAATTATAATACCTAATGCCTAATTTCAAAAATTGGACATTTAAGAATTAGACATTTTATTGGAAATTAGGAATTGGGTATTGGGAATTATTTAGGTTAATTAGGAATTAGATCAATTAGAAATTCATTATGCTTCCTCTTTCTCTCAAAAACTTAATTGACCATTTCAGCAAGCTTCCCGGTATTGGCCAGCGCGCGGCTACGCGTTTGGTTTTTTTTCTTCTAAACCAACCCTCGCAGGAATTGGAAAGTTTCGCGCAAAGCTTAAAAGAATTAAAAAACAAAACGAAAGTCTGCCCAAATTGTTTTAATTTAACTTCTGATACTTTATGCCATTTTTGCGCCGACAAAAAAAGAAACCGCTTGCTTATCTGCGTAGTTGAAGATATTTTAGACATTATTCCGATAGAACGGACAAGACAATTTAACGGGCTTTATCATGTTTTAGGCGGCCTTCTTTCGCCAACTGAAGGCCTGACACCAGAAAAATTAAAAATCAAAGAACTTATCGCGCGGATAAAAAAACACACCGACAACAAAAACTCCCCTCCTTTAGGAGGGGCTGGGGGAGATTTTACGGTTGAGGTACTTCTGGCTTTTAATCCAACAACCGAAGGCGATGCCACGGCCTTATACCTTGAAAGAATTTTAAAGCCACTTCATGTTAAAATAACCCGCCTGGCCCGCGGCCTCTCCACCGGCGGCGACCTAGAATACGCCGACGAAACAACACTGATAAATGCGTTGAGGAATAGGAGATAAAATTATTTTAAAAAATCCTCCCCCAGCCCTCCTTTTCCAAAGGAGGGAAAAAGCTCCACTCTTTGAAAAAGAGGGGTTAGGGGAGATTTAATTTTCTTCACGCTACCCTGTGAACCTACCAATGAAAACCACCAGCTATGCTGGTGGTTTCTATCTTGCAGGCATAGCCTGCTAGAACAATTGAGGCATATCTATTTGTCTGTGTCTCTGGTTCTCAATGTATTTTTTGACTGCGAATTCATTGAGGCCAATGGTGGAAA
>JACQXN010000029.1 GCA_016208745.1 Candidatus Portnoyibacteriota bacterium
GCGGTTGGCACATTGGTTTTCCTGCTTAAGGCTTCCAGCTCCCTCTCTTTTAGCGAATCGCTAAAAAGGCTGGATACGTCTGTCGGCCCGGAAGGCTGGCGGCCCGGAATAACCACAATTGTTTTTGAACCCAAGCCCTGAACTTGTCCTAAAATTAAATCCTGCGCCCCTTGGCCAACAGACATTATTAGAATAATAGACATTATGCCAATAACAATGCCGAGCATTGTCAAAACAGTCCTGCCTTTGTTGGTTCTAAGAGCTCTGGTTGCGGTTTTTAGAGTGTCTTTGATGTTCATGGCAACTTTAAATTATAAAGTGTGGCCCCTCTTTTTTAAAGGAGGGCTGGGGTGGATTTATTGGGGTCAAAATCCCCCTTTCCGCCAAAGGCGGACCCGCCTCGGGCGGGAATCCCCCTTTAAAAAGGGGGAAGCGACTATTTCGTAATTGTTGTTTTTTTATTTCAATTCTATCTGGTCTATTGAATTCCGGCGATTCTGAATTTTTTCATCGCCCACGATACAACCATCCTTCATTCTTATAATTCTTTTGGCAAAACGAGCGGTTTCGTTTTCGTGAGTCACTAAAATAATTGTCCGGCCTTCTTCGTTTAACCGGGAGAGAATGCCCATAATCTGTTGGCCGGTTTTTGAATCCAAATTGCCAGTTGGCTCATCAGCCATTATTAAAGCAGGATCATTAACAAGGGCTCTGGCTATCGCCACTCTTTGCTGCTCTCCGCCGGAAAGCTGATTTGGCATATTATAGATTCTATGCCCCAAACCAACTGCTTCAATTGTTTTTTTTGTCATCTCGTCTTTTTGTTTGGCTAAACCATAATACAAAGGCAACTTAACATTATCAAAAACAGAAGTACGAGGCAGTAAATTAAAACTTTGAAAAACAAAACCGATTTTTTGATTGCGGATTTTTGCCAAATCATCATCGGATAATTTATTAAAATCTTGTCCTTCAAAAAGATATTGGCCTGAAGTCGGCCGATCTAAAAAACCCAGAACATGCATTAGGGTTGATTTACCTGAACCCGACGGCCCCATAATAGCGACAAATTCTCCTTTGTCTATTTTTAAGTTAGCTCCGCAAAGGGCTTTAGTTTTGACGCCATCGCCGTATTCTTTTATGAGGTTTTTGGTTTCAATCATAGCACGCAAAAAGCGCTGATTTTACCTCTGGTAAAATCTTACCCGAACGCACCCACCTGGATTTAAATCCGGGTCATCCGGGTGTATCCGGGTATCAGTGTCGCTTCTTATTTCTTCTTTTCAATCGCCAGCCTATCCCCTTCTTTGAGCCCCAAGACAACTTCAACTTCTCCTTGATAATCCCTAATGCCAGTTTCAATTTCTATTTCTTTTACCTCCTGGCCCGATAAAATATTAACAAATTTTTTGCCGTCAGTCTCTTTTATGGCTCGGGCTGGAATAAGCAGAGTGTCTTTGCTGCGTTTGGTTTCAATATCTAAATTAGCTGTCATGCCTGATTTAATTCTTTCGTCATTAGACGATAAACCAATCGTGGCTTTGTAATACACCACGCCCTGCACGACTGTCTGCGCCGGATCAATTTTCACCACTTTGCCTTCCCAAATTTCTTCTTCGCCAAAAGCATCAAAAGTTATTTTAACCGGATTGCCTAAATTAAGTTTGGCAATTTCTGATTCAGCAATATCTGATTCTATCTCAAAACTGGACAGGCTATTCATTGAGACAACCGGCCCAGAAAGCCCGGCTAGCTCCCCTCTTTCAACCAAAACATCCGTAACAATGCCGTCAATTGGCGCCAATAAACTTTTCTGGTTTATCTGATTTTGTATTTGCTCCAAATTAGCTAAAGCCTGCCTAACCTGCGCCCGATAAAGCTCAATATCAACATTTCTGGGACTAGCTTCTTTTAATGCCAATTGGGCCAACGCGCTTTCAAGCTGGCCTTCAGCCTGCGTTACCTTTGCTTGCGCTAAATTAATATTTGCTTGGTTAATGGTTTTTTGCGATGCAATATTTTGCGAAAGCAAACCAAGACTGCTTAATGACGAATTAAGATTTGCCCTTGAACGAGAAATGCTTTCTTTATAAAAATCAATGTCAGCCTGCGGCAAAGAAAAAGAGCTGATTGTTGCCACCAAGCTATCGTAGGTTTTGCCAAGCGCGTCATAGGTTGAACTGACAGCTAGTTTTGATGTTTCAATAGCAATCTTTAAATTTGATTCGCTGAAATTACTCTTTAAGTTATCGCTTGCCAATTCGGCTGAATTAAAATTTGCCCGGGCAATTGGTTCCAAATCCCTGGCGTCTCTTAAAAACTGGGGATTGCCGCCAGAAAGCGCGCCAGCTAATTTTGAGGAAGTTAAAACATCATTATTGGCAATTAAAGCATTTTGCGCTGTTAATAACGCAGAATCGATTGTTGTTTGCGCGTTTAAAAAAGCGCTTTCCAAAGCATTGTCCGCATTTTGCTGAGCATCAGACAAAGAGACTCTGGCATCATCTAAAGATTTGCGCGCGTTAATAACTAATATATTAGTTGCGGCAATATCCTGGGCCGAAGCGCCAGCTAAAAACTGATTTAGTCTTGCTTGCGCAATTTCCAAATTCGCCCGAGCGGCCTGCGCTTGATATGATAGATCGCTTGTATCAAGAGAAACTAAAACTTGGCCAGCGCTGACTTTATCACCGGTTTTAACTTTTATATCAACCACTCTGCCGGAAGTTGTAAATTGTAAATCAATTTTGCTTGATGGCTCAACTGTGCCAGTCACTGAAACCTGCTCCACTGCGTCCCCTTTTTTAACTGATATTAAATCATAAACTGGCGTATGGCTTTTCTGATAAGCCTGATAAGCAAGACCAATATCAATAAACAATAATATAATGAGTCCGATAATAATTAGTTTTCTGTTCATAATAGTAGTTTTTGAGTTTTAGTTACGAGACTTTCATTCTTCCCCCCTCCTCAGATGAGGAGGGGTTCAGGGGTGGTGCTGATTAAGTTTTAAACACCACCCCACCCCAATCCTCCCCTCAACTGAGAGGAGGAGGGAAACCCAGTTTTGTAATTCAATCTGATTTAAAATTTAAACGTTTATCAATTATAGCCATTTCTAGCAAAATGTCAAGTTTTGACCACTTCTCTGATTATACCACCGAATCTTGACATTTCTATAAATTTATGATATCCTGCGGGCATCTTGAAAAAAGAGATTATAGGCGGCTTTCCGCCCGAAAAACTCCCCTGCTTTGGCGAATCTTTCGTTAAAATAGGGATAAGATTTTAATAAAAATTCTTTAAAAACAAAAGGAGAAAAGAAATGGGACTTATATGGCTCGTTGTATTATTGGTTTTATTGGCTATCCTTGTCTATCTATTTATCAATTTTGGAATCATCAACGTCGACCCCCAGTTTATAGCCATCAGAAGAAATGTCTTAACTGGTGGACTGAAAGAATTAAAACCCGGGCTAAGTTTTTTCGTTCCCGGAGTATTTGAGGATTTTCGACTTGTTGATTGCCGACAAGTCATTCTTGATCCGGAACCGTTAACTGTAACAAGCCGAGATGGCCAGCCAGTAACCGTTGACTATCAAATAACGCTCTGGGTCGACGGATTCTTTGGAGAAGATAAAATAGAAAAGGCGCTGGATGGCAAAGAAAAAATTATCGCTAAAAAGGGAGGTATAAAAGGAGACCAAGCCATTAAGGCTGCAACTAGAATAGGCGAACAGACCGGCATTCAAGTCACGACGCCTCAAGAAAGATTTAAAAAAGATATTGAGGCCATTGGCCTAAAAGAATCTAATGTCTCTATCCAAAATATGATAGCCAGCTATATGCTAGAAGATCTGATAGGGAAAAAAGACGCTCTACCAGTTTTATGCCCAAATTGCGGCTGCAAAATAGAGTCAGAAAAGGATACCTGCCCTGATGATAAATGCCCCAAACATGGGAAAAAAGTCCCTGCGGGATTCTTTGAAAGATTAAGCTGGTCAGCGGGAATTTCTCTAAATGACTCTCTCGATGATAAATATGGGCTCGGATGCTTTCTTAAGATACGGAATGTCCGCTATCCTGAGGACTACGAAAAAGCCCAAAGAGCCCAGAAAATCGCTGAGATGCAGGGAGAGGCGACAAAGAAAAGACTAGAAAAAGAAGCGGATGGATTTGAGGGAATGATTGAAAAAACCAAAGCCAATCCTAATGTCGTTGTTCTAGCCGGAAAGGCTATGGAGCTTTTAATAGAGACTTTAGCAGGAAAAAAGAAATAAAAGGAGAAGAAGATGTCGATATCAGCGTTCATTGCATGTGTCATAGTCGGCTTGATCATATTATTAATCGTTTCCCTTTTATGGCAAGCGGGGAAGCTTCGTCGTCCAACTGGCGCGGCCACCACAACAACCAAAAAACTAATCTGGACACCATCTCGTCAAGCCATAGCAGTTATTATACTGTTATTGATCGCAGTATTTATTATTTTCTCTACTCAGGTGAGGGCGATGCCGGGATGGGCTCTTGGCGCCTTTGCTGTTGTTATTGGAATATTGTTTTTTGGCGGTGATCCCAAAAGGACAATTTCATTAGGGCGCTTTGTAGCATGGGTAATTATCATTGTTTTTCTCTCTATTTTTATCTTTTACCCTGCCGCGGAAAAAAAGATGCCCAAACATTGGTTTGCTTCAACGCAAAAAACCGAGTGGCCTATAGTGATAGAACGGCCGCGCATCACAGAAGGACAAAAGAGCGAACAAAAAATAACAGTCGTTCTGCATCCTGACCGCTGGTCCCGACTAATAGATCTCCCTGCGGGGACAAACTACTATTTTGAGGGCCCGGATGGGGCCACGATTAAACGGGAGGTTGACGGTCTGGTGGTCCCCGTAACTTACGAATTTGGGGTAGCCAGAGAGAACAGAAAGGGCTTCCGTTTTATGGGGCCCGAAGGAGAAAAAGTAACTATAACGGTAGTCCAGAGAACTGGACTCCGTTATTAAACCACAAAAGCCAGCGAGAAAATTCCAAAAAGGAATGAGTACCGCTGGCTTTTTCATTTTCTGACTTTTTTTTCTTAACAATCAAAAGCTAGCGAAGTTTCTTCGCTAGCTTTTGGAAATA
>JACQXN010000006.1 GCA_016208745.1 Candidatus Portnoyibacteriota bacterium
AATCTCCCTAGTGTCATTCCGATCCGTCCGCTAAGGCGGACGAGAGGAATCTCCCGCGAGTGCGGGGTTGAAAATGACAAATTTTAAAGCCCGACTTTCAAAGCCGGGCTTTTTTAATTTCAAAATAACTAAAATTTAATAACGCCCTTTCTCTTTTTGGTATCGTAAGTGGCTTCATAATAAATAGAAGCATCAAATGGAATAAAATCACCGCGATCGGTAAGGTCTGGAAACTTTTCACAGATTTTTTCGCTAGCAATAAAAAAACCAGAAATTTTCCACTTTTCAATTTCCATCCTATCTACGCCTGAGACAATAGCTTCTATAAACAATTTTCTATTCGCTCCGGTAAAAACAATCGTCCGGACAACACCCTCGGGTATCGGATCAAAGAGACTCAGTATAAGATCCCACCTTGAAGGTCCATCTGCAATCGCAAAATTATTAGATAATTCAGGGGCCATACGCACCTCCTTAATATAATTTTCGCTCCGCATATACGTAACGGGCGCTCAATCTAAAATCAAAATCTCACGCTCAACCCACTCACGACAACATCTCGCGAACAACCGAAAAAACATCGTATCCTTGATTGTTTGAATTCCTGATGATTCCAGAGCCGATAAGCAGTCCACAAAGAATGGGCTATTTTTATAGCCTCAACATAAACAATATCCAGCCCCTGCTCATTGCGTTCAATGAGCTCCAAATCACCATAACCATTGCCTATTTCGTGGCGAATGACATACCTAATAGGGTTTATAATATTCCAAGCTAACCAACCGATAATGAAGCTATTATCTTTTGGCGCTTTTGTGCGCAATAGAATTTCGCTTGATAAAATTTCTGCCGCAGTCCCGCCAAGCGCGATATTTCGCAAACGCGTTTTACTATCTGCCGAAATTTCCCAACGCAATTCAGTCCCATCAAATCCCCAATCTAATTTTTCACCATAGATTCCGGCCATAATTTGATGGCCTGCTTCGTGCGAAACAAAACCAACTCCCATGCCCGCAAAAAACAATCCCCATTCTTTTACCATACCCTCTGCTTGAGCAGTGAACGGCATTGCCAGTAAACATAGAAAAATCAAACCAATCTTCGCCTTTCTCATCTAAATCCCCCTTTTTTTAAGTTTTTAAGTTGCTAATCTCTATTTTTGTCATTCCGATCCGTCCGCTAAGGCGGACGAGAGGAATCTCCCACTCGCCTCGCTTAGCGAGAGCGAAGCGGGCGAATGTGGGCAATATTGTCCCGCATACGCGGGAGATTCTTCGGCTCGCTTCGCTCGCCTCAGAATGACAAACTTGCTCAAAGAAATATTAAAATACCCTACCACATCCTCGCCCTTCGAGTCAATCAAAAAACGCCCCGCATTTTTACAAGGCGTTTTTAAAATTTTGTCATACCGAATTTATTTCGGCATCACTTGTCTTTTTGTTTCTTCCTTAATTTCTTTTATCCATTGGGGCATTTTTCTTTTGACATACCCGATCGAACCTTCTTTTCCGAAGTCTAGCGAAACCGATCTACACGTACACGGCAGAAACCTTAAAAAGATTTTTACAATGCTATCATTTTCTAAACCACAAAAGGCTTCAGGATTATCGATAATTGCATTGTCCGCTGCGGTTGCAAAACAATCCGCCAATTTAGCAAGTAAATCCGCATGACTGCTTATATGAAATGGCTCCAAGCGATCAATAGATTCTCTTGCCTGAATTCGTGCCCGCCTCACACTATTTAGAGTTTTTTCGTCTAAATTTAATTGTTCCAATCCATCAAAATCATGCTCTCCGTTTCCGACATGCGACATGATACCCTCCTTCTTAATCTTTAAACCACGTTTTCCCGGGCAACGGATTCCCGCCCCATAATTTTTTTGAAGTGCGACGATATTCCTCGCCATCCTTAAAGATCTTTTTAAGGATGATTTCGACTTCTTCTATTCGCGCCGCCGTCTCCGGGTCAAAAGAACCTAGTTGTACAATAGTAACTTCTACGCCTTTTTTTCTTAATTCTTCTTGCAATTCCTGAAGTTTTTTATTTTCTGGCATGACAATCCTCCTTGTATTTATTTAATTTTTAAGTTACTTTAATAAAATTATTTTCTTTTTGCCTTATCTATAATTCGGTGGTTCTTTGGTAATAGTAATGTTATGAGGGTGAGATTCATCAAGGCCGCCGCCGGAAATTCGATAGAAATCAGCTTTATCCTGCAACTCTTTAATATTTGCTGCGCCAACATATCCCATGCCGCTACGCAATCCGCCGAGAAGTTGATAAATTATTTCAGCAACTTCGCCTTTATAAGGCACAGCTCCCTCAACGCCCTCTGGAACAAGTTTATTTTTCGCTCCGTCTGGCTGCCTGTATCTTTCCCGCGCTGCCTTACTTTCCTGCATCGCACCCAAAGACCCCATGCCTCGGTAATTTTTATAAGGCACTCCCTGTATTATGACCATTT
This sequence comes from Candidatus Portnoyibacteriota bacterium, assembly GCA_016208745.1. GTDB lineage: Bacteria > Patescibacteriota > Minisyncoccia > Portnoybacterales > GWB1-42-6 > JACQXN01. Next base: position 2,468 of record JACQXN010000006.1, read on the forward strand.
CGCCCGGTGCCTCTTTCGTGCCGGCAAGTAGATTGCCAAGCATAACCGAATCAGCGCCTGCGCCGATAGCAATGCTGATATCGCCTGAATATCTTATGCCTCCGTCTGCACAAACAGGAATACCGGAGCCTCGAACGGCTTTAGAACAATTATAAACTGCCGTCAGCTGTGGACACCCAATGCCGGCGACAATTCTAGTTGTACAAATAGAACCTGGGCCTTGCCCAACTTTTATTCCGTCCGCGCCGGCCAAAGCCAGCCGTTTAGCTGACTCCGGTTCTGAAATATTGCCAACAACAATATCAAGAGCGGGGAATTGCTTCTTCGCCTGTTTTAAAATTTCCAAAGCCGGCTGAGAATCCCCGTGAGCGGTATCAACGACTATTACATCGACACCTCTGCCTGTCAACATCTCTATCCTTTCAAGCGCCTCGCTCCCAACGCCAACAGCCGCACCCACTCTTAGTTGTCCGTTTTTATCCAAATTATAATTAGAGGAGCCGCCACTCACTATGCGTTTGACGTCAGAAAAAACATACATACCGGCCAGTTTTTTCTGAGAGTCAACCAAAGGCAGAACTTTCTTTTTACTTTTTTGCATTATCTGAAACGCTTCATTGATTGTTGTCCCCTTTTTTGCGATAACGAGCTCTTTTGACATTACCTTCTTGGCAAACGCGCTCTGGTCAATACAAAATTCAAAGTCATTATTTGTTAAAAGACCGACCAAAATTCCATTACCATTAACGACCGGGAAGCTATGGAAAGAATAACCCTTTTCTTCCTGTCGTCTTTTTATATTCTCCATTGTTTCATTCTCATTAACGCAGATTGGTTTTTCTATCAAGCCATTGAGATAAAATTTAACCCGCGCCACTTCATGCGCCTGCTGCGAAGGAGAAAATCCGCGATGAATAATGCCAATCCCTCCAAGTTTTGCGAGCTCAATAGCCATATGATGGGTCGTCACAGTATCCATAGGTGCACTCGCCAAGGGGCATTTGAGCGTTATATTTCTAGAAAATTTAGTTGTTAAATCAACATCGGCTGGCGCGATTTTTGAATGACCGGTTCTTAAACGCACGTCATCATAAGACAGCGCCAGGCCCAACCCTTCCATTGCGCTAAAAAATGAATCCTTTTTTATAATTTTCCGCTTTTTCATATAAAATATCGCAACGTACGCAAATTGGCTTTTGAAATGTAGCGTCCCATAATTAAAATATGAGACACAGATGCTTGATTAGGACGAATTTGATCAAATTCCCTTACTCTAATTCTTTCTCCTGTAACACAGCCGCTTCTTTTACTTTTTTAACAATCTCCGTTATTAATTTTGGATTCTCCTGCAAATATTTTTTGGCTGCTTCCATGCCTTGGCCCAGTTTTATATCTCCGTAATTTAACCAAGCGCCGCCTTTGGAAACAATTCCATATTTAACGGCCGCGCTTATTACGTCCCCCTCAAAAGATATGCCTTTGTTATACATAATATCAAATTCCGCGATTCTAAAAGGCGCAGCAACTTTGTTTTTAACCACTTTGGCCTTAACGCGATTGCCAATAATCGCGTCGCCTTGTTTTATCTGCGCGGTGCGGCGAACATCAATGCGAACAGAAGAATAAAATTTTAATGCTTTGCCGCCCGGTGTTTCTTCTGGATTGCCAAAGACAATGCCAATTTTCATTCTGATCTGATTGATAAAAACAACCGCTGTGCCTGATTTGGCAACAATCGCCGTTAATTTTCGCAAAGCTTGCGACATTAATCTGGCCTGAAGTCCCATATGCTGCTGCCCCATTTCACCTTCAATCTCTGCTTTGGGAGTCAAGGCCGCGACAGAGTCAATAACAATAATATCAACCGCTGCTGAACGCACTAAACTTTCAACAATATCTAATGCCTGCTCGCCTGTGTCTGGCTGGGATATCAGCAAATCATCAATTTTAACACCGATTCTTTTGGCGTATTCCGGGTCCAAAGCATGTTCGGCATCCACAAAAGCCGCCAAACCTCCCCGCTTCTGGGCTTGGGCAACAGTATGAAGGGCTAAAGTGGTCTTGCCGCTTGATTCCGGGCCGTATACCTCTATTATCCTGCCCTTGGGCATACCCCCCACTCCTAGGGCCAAATCAAGCGAAATAGAGCCAGTTGGAATGGCATCTACATCAACTCTTCTAGCCTCGCCAAGCTTCATAATTGACCCTTCCCCAAATTTATCTTTTATCTCCTCCACAGCTGTTTCCAGCGCCTTCATTTTTTCGTCTTTTTCCCCTCCCTCTTGTGTTTTAGGCATAATAATTAATAGATGCAAATTTACGCAAAACAGAATCATAGAAGCCAATTTACGCCAAATTGGCGTTTTATTTGGCTTCTAAATTTTTATTGGCGTTTATCTCGCTTCTATAGTTTTTTATTCAATAAACTTAAAAGTGGAAAGAATTTGGTTTTCTGTCTGCTTATATTCAGAAATAATTTCTCTATTTTGTTGGCTAATTACTTCTAGATTCTTAGTGCAATTCTGCGTCTCAGAGCTACAGCCCTCTATTACCCAATTAGTAAATTTCATTTTATATACATAGTCACCAGCACAAACTTCTATCGTATCAAAATAATATACTCCTAATCCCGCACGACGAGTCCCTTGAATGCCACTAATATTTATTTTTTCTAAATCTGCCGATCCGCAATAATTGTCCGTATCTTTTGACCAAACTGAAATTTCAAAATTATAGGTATTATTATTAAATAAATTGACTCTTTTCAATAGGCCGGCTACAATGTTCTTTGGCTCTTGCAACGAAAGCAGGCCCGGATATTTAAACTCAAATCCATACTCCTCATTCCGATAAGTCTCCCAATCGCTAATATCAATTTCGGGACATTCCCCTCCTTCGCACAAAGCTTCGTAAGGACAAAGCGTGAATTCGCAATTAGGCCCGGTCCGGCCAACATATGATCCGTCAGGACAAAGCTTAGCTTCCATAGTACAAGTTTTTTGCCGCATTCCAAAAGTATCTAAAATCCAATTATTAATCTTGTTTTGCTGCCATAAATAAACCTCGCCTGCTATAAGCAGTAATACAATAATTATCAACAAAATTATTTGTATTTTAGACATGTTTTTACCCTTGCATGGTGAAAGTTTTATTAGAAAATCGCGGCGAGTGAAGCGTTAAAAAATTGCCGAGCGAGCCACCCCAATGTAATCATTGGGGCGAGTGCGAGTTTACGAGGCAATTTTAGCTTAAGTGAGCCCGATTTTCTTAAAACTTTCGCCCTGCAAGTAATCTTTTGGTTACTTTTCTGTTAGCAGAAAAGTAACGTAAAAAGGTTATTTCACCATAATCTGCCTTAAAATTTCGCTCTTTTTCCCAAATCTATTCTCTGCTTCAAATTTTAAAGTATTCATCCCGAGACTTAAATTAATTTCCTGTCTGAACTTTCCATCTTTATCAATATAAACTTGCTCGCCATTAACTGTCAATTTGGCCGAGGAGTCGGTTTGCCCGGAAATTTCTATTGACGAACGGCTGGTAGTTAAATCTTCGCTAGGATAATCCAGATTAATTTTTGGCGGCGCAACAATATAATCAATCTGATAAACAAGGTATCCAATAATTAAAACAATTAAAATAGCGATTATCCCAAAACTAATTGTCCTAGGCGTAATAACAAGTTTCGGTGATTTTAAAATCGGCAATTCCTTTAATTTTCTTTGCCTTAGAATTTTATTCCCATTCAACTCCTCTTTATATTGAGCTAGTGTCTCTTCTGTTGGCAAGTTTAAAATCTTAATATATTTTTTCAAAAAAGCCTGCATATAAACAGGTGCAGGCAATTTTTCATATTCGCTTTTTTCCAAGCGATCTAAATATTTAACCTGGATTTTGGAAAGTTCCGCTGCTTTTTCTAAACTCAAACCAGCCTCCTCTCTTGCTTTTTTAAGTCGTTCAGCTAAAGTCATATCCGTATAAGCCGATTTACGCTAACCAATTTAACGCTACTTCACGCCAAATCTTGCGTTTTATTTGGCTTCTAAATTTTTATTGGCGTTCATCTGGGCTTCTATATTTCATCTGTATTCTCAAAATGATCCGCACCGGTTTCCCTGCTTAGATAAACATCTCTTGGTTTTGCGCCTTCGCCCGGCCCGATAATGCCTTTATCCTCCAGCATATCAAGCAATCGCGCGGCTCTGGCATAGCCAACTCGCAATCTCCTTTGTAAAAGCGAGGCTGAAGCCTTTCCCGCTTCAACCACTAATTTTTTTGCCTCTTCATATAAATTATCGTCTATATCTGAGTCGCCTTCGCTGAAAAGGCCGGCTTGTCCCTGATGAGCTTGCGCAATATCATCGCTAAAATCCGCTTTGGCTTGTTTGGCTAAAAATTCAGACACTTTTTTCACTTCCTTATCAGAAACAAACGTTGCCTGGATACGGCGCGGTTTTGAGGCGTCGCCGGAAAGGAATAACATATCGCCATTACCTAATAATTTCTCCGCCCCTGCCGCGTCCAAAATAGTTCTTGAATCAATCTGCGAAGCAACTTGAAAAGCGATACGCGAAGTAATATTTGCCTTAATCAGACCGGTAATAACTTCCACTGACGGCCGCTGAGTCGCTAAAACTAAATGGATGCCGACTGCTCTGGCCATCTGCGCCAATCTAACAACTGCCGCTTCAACATCCCGGCCATGCGAAGCCATTAAATCAGCCAGCTCATCCACAATAATAACAATATAAGGCATTGGCTCGTCTAAGTCGCCATCAATAAATTTTTTATTATAAGTTATAATATCGCGCGCTTGCACTCCTGATAAAACTTCGAATCTTCGTTCCATTTCCGAGACTGCCCAACGCAAAGCATTAACAGTCTTTTGTGGGTCAACAATAACCGGCGTTAACAAATGCGGCAGACCATTATAAATGGGAAATTCCACGCGCTTAGGATCAATTAAGATAAGTTTCAAAAAATTAGGCGCGTGGCGATAAAGCAAGCTCAAGATTAAAGTATTTAAACAAATGGTTTTTCCAGTTCCGGTTGCGCCGGCAATTAAAAGATGGGGCATTTTTTCAAGACCACCAAAAACCGGCACGCCAGCCACATCGCGGCCCAAAGCCAAAGTAAGCATTTTGTGATCTTGAGTAAATTCAAGCTGTTCAACCAGATTTCTTAATCTAACTTTCATCACTGCTTTATTAGGAAGCTCAAGACCCACAAGCGAGCGACCCGGAATTGGCGCTTCAATCCTTATTGGATGCGCGGCCAAAGCCAAAGATAAATCATTTTGCAAAGAAGTGATTTTGGAAAGCTTAACGCCCTGCGCCGGACGCAGAGTGTATTGCGTGACTGTCGGCCCGATATTAACTTCCGCCATTTCGACTTCTATGCCAAATTGCTGAAGCGTTCTTTTTATAATATTGGCATTGGCCTTGATATCGCCGCTGGTTGGTTCGCCGCTATCGCCTTCCAATAAATCAAGCGGCGGAAGCTGATAATTTTCTAGCGTCATTTTCTGGGTTAATAAAAATTCTATGCCCGGCTTGCTTTTATCCTCTCCTTTGCCCTTGGCCCTTTTCTTTGAGTCTTCTTCTTCGTCTTTATCCTCAATAGAATTCACCTTAAAGTTTGGAGAAGGAAAAACTTTATTCATAAAAGAACTGATGGTTGAGGGTTCGCCACCGGAAAGGCTAGCCTGACCTGTCGCCAATTCATCTTCTTTTTTACCAAAAAGCCGTTTGGTTATATTTTTCAGAGAAATGTTAAAAGTGACTAAAATAGAAATTAAAACCAACGCAAAGAGGATTAAATATGCCGCGTAGACGCCAAAAAACTTTAGCATAGGCCAGACTGCAAAAAAACCGATATAGCCGCCGCCCTTGCCCGGCATTAACTGATTTTTAGCAAAGATTAATTGGAAAATTCCCAAAAAACTGACCAAAAAGATTCCTGCGCCAATAAGCGATGTGCTTAAAATATCTTCGTGAAGGGATTTTAAAATAGCAATGCCGCCAAGCGTCAGCGCCAACGGCAAAAGAAAATAGCCCCAACCAAAAATCATGGCGCCGATTTTATAAAAATAATTACCAAATGACCCAGCCAAGCCAAAAAAGCTTAAAACAGAAATCAGCGCAAAAACAAAAACTAAAATAGCGATAATGCCTTTTTTGGTTTCATCGCCCAAACTGATTTTTGACTTTTTAAACGGCCTGTCCTTGTCTTTCTCTTTTGAGTTATTATTTTTGACCATAGAAGAGTTTCTTTAATTCTAGCCCTTTTACATAGCTAAGTCAAAACAAAAAATCCACAGAAAAAGCGGCCAAGAATAATCGGCCGCCTTATAATAATTTGAACACTACTTTAAGAGTAGGCTATTTTTTGACTACCCCTCCTTCATAATCATGGTAAAAAACTAATTCCGGCGAAGATATTCGGGTTATAATCTCTCTCCCCTTGAACGATTCAAACTCGCTTGTGCCCACCAAATTTCTGTAAATCAGATTACCCTCAACATACTTTATTTCCCCTCTGCCCCCAAGAAATAGTTTCTCCTTGTATGCTTTTAGTAGAGCTTTCTTAAGGAAAGCAGTGGTCTTTTGCTCGTCAACATATTTTTCTATACATTGGCCTCCATAACGCATCCACCAAACCAGTTCCTTATCAAAAGAGATAATAGTAAAACCAAAACTTCTTCCGTTTCCCACGCTAAAATAGGTGTCTCGGTATTCATATCTTTTTCCGTCGGCATAATCACACCAGAAATATCTTTCTGCGTTTGGAAGTTCCTCGAGGGCTTCCGGAGACGCACCAGAAGCATAGGTGCTTATACTGGCTTTAAAGAAAAAATCTTTGAGCTGCGAGCCGTCGATCTTTAGAGGAGCTGGTAGAACCGCTAGTCTCCAATCGCTGCCGAATGATTTTGTGTATACAGAGGAAATGTCTCTTTTATTCATGGTCAGCAAGCGACCTGGATTAATAATTATAACATCTGTATCGACTCTCAGAAGTTTGCCAATTTTATAGGTTCCGTCAGCGCATATAACCTTTATCTGTTCTCTTATGCTTACCTCTAGTTCATCCATAAAAACACCTCGTTTAAATTTTATTTTGTTAATTTGCTTTCCTCTTTGATAAAACAGGATAGCATATTTTAATTGTCGCGTAAATAGCAAAAACCGCCGATTAAGAAACCGACGGTCTTTGTTTATAAATATTTATCTATTTTTTCTCTTCCTGTTCCGCCTCTTCTCTCCTATAACCCGTTCCCGCTGGAATTAATTTCCCGATAATCACGTTCTCTTTCAAGCCCCGCAAGCGGTCTTTTTTACCAGCAATTGCTGCGCCGATTAAAACGCGGGCTGTTTCTTGAAACGAAGCAGATGAAAGCCAACTTTCAGTGGTTAAGGAAACTTTACTAATTCCCATCAGTAATTGGTAAGCAGTAGCTGGCTTGCTTTTTTCAGCCTTTACTCTATCGTTTTCCAATAAAAACTCGCTTTTTTCAACAATATCGCCAGAGGAAAATTGCGTGTCGCCAACATCCTTAATTCTTAAACGGGAAAACATCTGCTTAATAATAATTTCCAGATGCTTATCGTTAATTCCTTCGCCCTGCGAGGTATAAATATTTTGCACTTCTCTTAAAATATAACGATGAACCGCCTCCTTGCCAGCTAAACGATAAAGCTCCTTTAAATCAAGGTGGCCTTCGCATAATTGCTGGCCTTTAGTTACCAAATCACCCTGCTTAACCCAGAGCCCTTGATTAAGCGCCACCGTATAATTTTTTATCTCTTCTTTGGAGACTGGTTTCTTTTTTGAGCCAGACGCTTTTTCTTTAATTTGGCCGCTGATTTTAACTATGCGCTGATTTTCTTTGTCCTCGATCTCCACTACTTGTCCGTCCAATTCAGAGACTAATCCTTTGCCTCTTGGCGGACGACATTCAAAAATTTCTTCAACGCGCGGCAAACCTTGAGTAATATCTCCGCCGCCAGCTACGCCGCCTGTATGAAAAGTTCTCATAGTTAACTGAGTGCCCGGCTCGCCGATTGCCTGCGCCGTAACAATTCCGACCGCTTCTCCCAGTTTTACTAATTGATTATTACCCAAATCATAACCATAACACATCTGGCAAACGCCATGACGCGATTGACAGGTAATAACAGAGCGGACTTTTATTTTTTCTAACCCCGCCTCATCAATCTTTTTGGCCGTCTGTTTATCAATCAAAGCGCCTTTTTTGGCAATAATCTCATTTCTAACTTTAATATCTTCCAAATTTACCCGGCCAATGACTCTTGAGGCTAAAGAATGACCCATGCCAATACCGTCTTCTTTATAAATATAAATTCCTTCTTTGCTATGGCAGTCTGCTTCCCTAATAACAATATCCTGCGCCACATCAACCAAGCGCCTCGTTAAATAACCGGCCGAAGAGGTTCTCAAAGCTGTATCAGCTGTTCCTTTTCGGGCGCCGTGAGTGGCAATAAAGAATTCCAAAACATTAAATCCTTCTTTAAAAGAGCTCTTAATAGGTAGCTCAATAATATCGCCGGCTGGGTTAATCACCAATCCCTTCATACCTGTCATCTGCGATATCTGCCCCCAAGAACCGCGGGAACCAGAAGCCACCATAGCCATAACAGGACCATTTGGATCAAGGCATTTAACCACTAATTTTGAAATTTTATCAATGACGCTAAACCAGGTTTCAATGATTCTAGCCCGTCTTTCTTCGCGGGTTAAAAGCCCTTCCAAATATTGATGGTGGATTGTTTCAACGTCTTTTTCTGCCTTTTCTATTATCTCTGCTTTTTCAGGCGGGACTATAAGATCATCCATTCCCCAAGAGATCCCTGAACGGGTGGCAAATTCAAACCCGATTTCTTTTATTTTATCTAAAATAGCCGCGGCTTTTTTAATTCCGCATTTTTCAATGATTTCGCTGATTAAAGCCAGCAAGGTTTTTTTATCTAATTCCTTGTTGATAAAAGAAATTTCTTGTGGCAAATACTGATTAACAATTATTCTACCAACGCATGTTTCGGTTAACCCCTTTTTCTCTTCAACGTTTATACTGGAAGATAAGATTTTAATTTTTGCCTGCAAATCTATATCATCAAATTCATAAGCCAAAATCGCCTCTTGGGGATTGGCAAAATTTTTATTTTCTCCTTTTTTGCCTTCTTTGATTTTAGTCATCCAGAAGCAACCCAAAATCATATCCTGAGTCGGAATAGCAATTGGATCGCCAGTAGCCGGCTTTAATAAATTATTGGCCGAAAGCATAATTTTGCCCGCTTCGTTTTGCGCTTCCTGAGTTAAAGGCAAATGAACAGCCATTTGATCGCCATCAAAATCCGCGTTAAAAGCGCGGCAGACAACCGGATGAATTTGAATAGCGCTACCTTCAATCAAAATCGGTTTGAAAGCCTGGATGCCCAAACGATGAAGGGTCGGAGCGCGATTGAGCAAGACATATCTATCCTGAATTACTTCTTCCAAAATTGCCCAAGCCTCATCGGTTTCCTGTTCAATTAAACGGCCGGCGCCTCTGATATTGTGAGCCAATTCTCTTTCCACTAATTTCTGAATAACAAATGGTTTGAATAATTCCAAAGCCATATGTTTTGGCAAGCCGCATTGATAAAGTTTAAGCTCCGGGCCGACCACAATAACCGAACGGCCTGAATAATCAACTCTTTTGCCCAAAAGATTCTGTCTGAATCTTCCTTGTTTGCCTTTTAACATGTCGGCCAGAGATTTAAGCTGGCGCTTCTGGCCCGTGGCCGCCATAACCGGGCCTTGCCCGCGCCGAGCAGAATTATCAATCAAAGCGTCAACTGCCTCCTGCAACATTCTTTTTTCATTACGGCAAATAACTTCTGGCGCATTTAATTCTATTAATCTTTTCAAACGATTGTTTCTATTAATAACACGGCGATATAAATCATTTAAATCAGACGTGGCGTAACGGCCGCCGTCTAGCGCCACCATTGGCCGCAAATCAGGCGGCAAAACCGGCAAAATAGTCACAATCATCCATTCGGGCCTCAGCTTTTCTTTTATCATTCCTTCTATCAAGCTTAATCTTTTCATTGCCCGGCGCTTGGCCACATCAGATAATTTATCAATCTGATTTTTAATTTCTTCTTTCAAAACGCCTAAATCAATTTCTGTAAGGATTTTTCTCACCGCTTCAGCGCCAATGCCAACCTCAAAAACCTGAGCATATTTCATACTCAATTCAAAATAGTCGTTTTCTGAAAGAATCTGCAATTTATGCAAACCCCTTAAGTCAGCCACGCCTTTATCCCGCGATTCCTTAATTTTTTGCTTTTCTCCCGGGGTTTGAGCGGTTTTTGTTTTCTGCTTATATTCTTGGTCTATTTCTTTCAATGTTCTTTCTCTGGAAGCTTCATCAACTTTTGTCACAATGTAGCTCGCAAAATAAATGACTTTTTCCAAATCTTGAACAGACAAATCTAAAACTAGTCCTATTCTTGAAGGAACGCCGCGTAGAAACCAAATATGAGAAACCGGGGTAGCTAAACCAATATGCCCCATTCGCTCGCGCCTGACAATTGAACGAGTTACTTCCACGCCGCATTTATCACAAATGATTCCTTTATATCTTATTCTTTTATATTTTCCGCAATAACATTCCCAGTCTTTTTCCGGACCAAAAATCCGTTCGCAAAACAGGCCGTCTTTTTCCGGTTTTTGTGTTCTGTAATTTATAGTCTCTGGTTTTAAAACTTCGCCATGCGACCATCTCAAAATCTCTTCGGGCGAAGCCAAAAACAGCTTTATTGCCTGAAAGTCAGAAACCTTTACGCTCATAAAATTTGGATTGGTCTTGTTGTCCATAACTAATTAAAATAGAGTCAATTTAAATTTCTTTATCTTGCATCGAAAAATTTTGTAAGAAAATTGATATGAGCGAGGCGTAAAAAATTGGCGACGGAGGAGTGAAGCGACGAGTTTAGGAGCTAATTTTTAGATGAGCGAATCCCTGCCTGGCGGCAGACAGGCAATTTTCTCAAAATTTTATACCTGGAAGCAGTTCTTTCTGCCACTTTCTTGCTACCAAGAAAGTGGCAATAAAATTATATATCTTTTTATCCTTTCTCCCCGCCATATCCCTCATTATCTTCTTCTCTTTCTCTTTTGGCGCCGATTAAATCAACGCCCAAACCAAGAGCTTTTAATTCTGCCACTAAAACATTAAAAGAAGCGGGGATATTTGGCGCTTTAATTGTCTGGCCGCGAATAATCGCGTCAAAAGCCCGCCAAACTGGGCTTTGCCGCCCAATGGCTGTTGAGTAATTAAAGAATATGGCCCGATAGAACGCATATGGATTTTGTCTTCAACTAGATGATGAAGCTTCATCATATAAATATATCCAACCGTCACTTTCTGCTTGAATGGTTCGCCTGTCTGGCTATCAAAAATTGTTACTTTCCCGTCTTCAGGCAAGCCAGCTTTTATTAATTGCTCCTTAATTTCTGTTTCTGTCGCGCCATCAAGCGCCGGAGTTATCGCTCTAAATCCTAATTTATGCCCAGCCCAGCCAAGATGTGTTTCAAGAATCTGCCCAATATTCATACGGGAGGCCACGCCTAAAGGATTTAAAATAATATCAACTGGAGTGCCGTCTTCCAGATAAGGCATTTCTTCAACCGGCAAAACCTTAGAAACAACGCCTTTATTGCCGTGACGGCCGGCGAATTTATCGCCGACCATAACTTTTCTTAATTGAGCAACTTCCACCTGAATGGTTTTTATAACACCCGCTTTCAATTTGTCTCCTTTTTCTCTTGAAAAAATCTTAATGCCGACAATCCGGCCGCGCTTTCCATGAGGCAGACGCAATGAAGTATCTTTAACATCTCGCGCTTTTTCGCCAAAAATCGCCCTTAATAATCTTTCTTCAGCTGTTAAATCAGCCTCTCCTTTAGGAGAAATTTTGCCAACCAAAATATCGTTGGGGCCGACTTCAGCGCCGATTCTAACAATCCCTTCTTCGTCTAAATCCTTTAATCGCTCTTCGCCGACATTAGGAATATCGGGCGTCGTGATTTCCGGCCCAAGCTTAGTTTCTCTAACATCGCAATAAAAATCTTCAATGTGAATTGAGGTAAAACGGTCGTCTCTAACGACTTTTTCAGAAATTACAATTGCGTCTTCAAAGTTGCTGCCTCGCCAAGGAATAAAAGCCACCAAGAGATTTTGGCCCAAAGCCATATAGCCATTATCCGTGGCTGCGCCGTCGGCAATCGCCTCACCCTTTTTAATAATTTGGCCCAGCCCAACTAAAGGGTGCTGGTTAATGCAAGAGAATTGGTTAGTCCGCATAAAATTGCGTAGATTATAGCGGACGATTTTCCGTTTTCCAGTTTTTGAATCCTTGTTATCAGTTTCAATTTCAATGTGGCTAGCATCAACGCCGATAACTTTACCATTTTCCTGAGAAACTAAAATCTGGCCGGAATCAAGGGCGGCTTTTTTCTCTGTGCCCGTGGCCACCAATGGAGCTTGCGGCACAACACAAGAAACAGCTTGGCGTTGCATGTTTGAGCCCATCAAAGCACGATTAGCATCGTCGTTTTCCAAAAATGGGATTAAAGAAGTAGCTATAGAAATACATTGTTGAGGAGAAACATCCATAAAATCAATCTTTTCCCGCTTGGTAATTGAGGCCTGCCCCTTAACCCTGGCTTCAACTCTTGGCTCAGTCAATCGTCCGTCTTTGTCCACCGGCACGCCAGCGTGAGCAATATCGTGTTTCTGTTCCTGAAAAGCATCTATAAAAACAATCTCATTTGTTACTTTGCCATCTTTGACTCTACGATAGGGAGTTTCTAAAAATCCAAATTCGTTTAATCTGGCGTATGTTGTCAAATTGCCCACCAGACCAATATTTGGACCTTCAGGAGTTTGAATCGGACAGATTCTGCCATAATAAGTTGAGTGAACATCACGTACTTCAAAGCCAGCTCTTTCTCTGGTTAAGCCGCCCGGACCCATTGTGGAGAGCCTTCGTTTATGCTCAAGCTCTGCCAATGGATTTATCTGGTCCATAAACTGCGAAAGCTGGGAAGTGGTAAAAAATTCTTTGACTGCCGCCATAAAGGGGCGGGCATTGATCAATTGAGCAGGCGTTAAAGTAGTGATATCTAAAGTAGTCATACGATCCCTGATAATTCTCTCCATTCTATCTAGACCAACCCTCAACTTATTCTGCAAAAGTTCTCCGATATTTCTTAAACGGCGGTTAGCTAAATGATCAATATCATCAGGTTGGGCGTCAGAATCATTATTCAATTTGATAATTTCTTTAATTACCGCGACTAGATCCTCTATCCTTAAAATTCTAAGCTCTCTTGTCGTAGGCGTCTCCAAGCCAAGCCTTTGGTTGAATTTCCAACGGCCGACTTTTGCTAAATCATAGCGTTCAAAGTTAAAAAACATCGCCTCAATCATTTGCTGGGCATTATCAACGGTTGCCAAATCACCCGGCCTCAATCGTTTATAAACTTCAATAAATCCTTCGCCCTTGTTTTTGGCTTGGTCTTTTTTAATTGTCGCTTCAATATATTTATTGTCAGGATCTTTATCAACATCCTTGAAAGTTTTCAATAACTCCTCGTCTGTTTCTATGCCAAAAGCCCGAAGCAAAGATGTAACGGGCACCTTTCTTTTGCGGTCAATTTTAACGCCAATAGAATTATCTAGATCGGTTTCAAATTCCAGCCACGCTCCGCGATTGGGAATAATTTTTGCTCCAAAAAGCCTGCGGCCGCGATGCTCCTGCATAGTAAAAAATACCCCAGAAGACCTTATCAACTGGGAAATAATAACCCGCTCGACACCATTAACAATAAACGTACCGCGGGCTGTCATCAAAGGAAACTCACCAAGATAGATCTCTTGTTCCTTGACCTCGCCGCTATTTTTATTGACCAGACGTACCTTTCCTCTAAGGGGCGCTTCAAAAGAAGCGTTTTGAGCTTTAGCTGCTACCTCGTCGTACTTTGGCTCATCTAAATAATAATCAACAAAATAAAGTTCAAGCTCTTTGCCAGACCAGTCTCTGACTGGAGAAAATTCTTCAAATAATTCCTTTAAGCCCCGAGACATAAACCAATTATAAGAGTTGAGCTGAAGCTCAATTAAATTTGGCAAAGGAATGGCTGATGGATGTTTACCGAAAAATTTTTCCTGCATAAAATGTGGCCTTATAAAATTACGAAAGAGATACGAAAATACAAAAATTTAACTTATCTGCCCCGCTCTAAAATAAGAAAAGGGGTTTTTGTGCTTTCGTAAAAATTTCGTAATTTCTTAAGGATAAAGGACAAACAAAAATACAACCAAAAGCACCCTTTTAGGGCTTGGTCTTTTAAAGGGTGAAAATAGAGTTAGCTTTTCAAAATAATAAGAAAAGGCTTAAAAATATGTAATTCCGCTTTTTTGCAAAAGCGGGCAAAATTCATTAAAAACTATATTATTTCTAGTTTATTACTATATCAAAAATTTGTCAAGTCTTTTGTGTGTCTGACATGATCATGTCAGGAAGTGTTAAGTCGTGCCAATGGCGTGCGATCGCAACAAGTTGGCACATTTCACACAACAATCCTATCTCCTCAACATCAAGCTCTGCACAATCCCCAAAGCAGTAAAATTTATTAAAAGTCCGCTGCCGCCGTATGAGACGAAAGGCAAAGAAAGGCCGGTGATTGGCAAAAGGCCCAACGTTACTCCAATATTAATAAACATCTGGGCAAAAAGCATTAGGCAAACGCCAGCGGAAAAAATTCGAGAAAAATTGTTTTCGCTTTGCAAAGAAATTCTTATCAGCCTGTAAAAAACAATGCCAAACATAGAAAACAAAAACAGCACACCGACAAATCCCCATTCTTCAGCATAGGCGGCAAAAATAAAATCAGCGTGTTTTTCCGGTAAAAAATCCAAGCGGCCCTGGCTCCCCTGTCCCAGCCCCCGGCCGAAAAGGCCGCCCGAACCAATAGCAATCTTGGATTGAATTAAATTATAACTTGCGCCGAAAGGATCTCTTTGGGGATTAACAAATGTTAAGAATCTTTCTTTTTGATATGGCTTAAAAACACCAAGCCAGGCAACGCTGAATATTATACAGGCGCCGATTAGAACCAGAATCAAATGCCGTAACTTAATGCCGGCTAAAATTATAAGGCCTACCCAGATAGCAGCCAAAATTAGAACTGAACCAAGATCAGGCTGCAGAAGAATAAGGCCGGCGGGCAAAAAAACATAAAAGCCGGAAATAATAATATGCCGCATCCGATACATTTCAATGTGCCGCATTGAAAAATATTTCGCCAAAATCAAAATAATAGTCAGCTTTATCAGCTCCACCGGCTGAAATCCTAAAATACCGATTCTTATCCAGCTTTGAGTACCTCTGATTGATTTTCCAAATATCAAAAGCCCAAGAAGCAATGCCAACCCAGTCAAATATAAAACAATGAGCAAGATGGGGTAATTTTTGAAAATCCTAAAATCAAAAAATGTAAGCGCGATTAATAGCACCAGGCCGGCAGCAACAAAAATTGCCTGTTTTTCAAAAAAAATAAAACTGGATTTTCCAAAATTGACGCTGTAAAGAGTTATCAAACCCAGAATACACAGAATTATTACCGCGCCAATTAAAATCCAGTCAAGTTTTTTTATATGAAGCCAGAAATTCAATTTGTTGCTACAGAATACAGATGGCTTACAGATATACAGATAAACTTTCTTTTCACAGATTAAGCTTCTAAATCTGTATATCTGCACTTATCTGTATTCTGGTAGCTCGAATATTAGAGCCCTCGCTCATCCGGGTTTCCGTGTTTACGCATATAATTATCGTCTAAAAACAAATTGGTCTCAACCTGCATATCAAGGGATGGTTTTATATTTTCTAAAAACTGATAAAACCATTTTGCGGAAAAATGACGATTTTCGCCAGCTGTTAAGGTTCTTATTTCTGTATTTGAAACAGCAATCGCTTTCCCTGCCTGATTAAAAATGACAATATCTACGTAGACTTTATCTAGGTCAAAGGATGTCCTATTTTCAACCACCCCTGTTGCTTCAGCCAAAAAAGCAGACGCATTATCAATCCTTAAATTTTTATCATTTATATAAAGATCGGGCGACTGATAATCCCTTAATTGCTGCCAGGAATTTTTATCAATTTTTTCAATTTCAAGTTTTGCTGAAGCGACTTCTTCGCTGCTGACAATATTATTTTCAATTATATATCTGGAGCTATTTGGCAGGATAAAAGATGCGCCTTCTTTACTGATAACTATCTGCCCGTTTTTATCTTTTAAATCAAAGCGGTATTTGAAATAGGGAACACCAAAATTTGGATTTGGATTTTTGACTTTTGCCACCAAGTCATAGACTCCCTCTCTTGATTTAATTGCCTGCGTCAAATCTATCTGGATATCCTTTAATGTTAAAACCTCGCAAGAAATGCATGGCCCGCCGCAATCAATCTCCTGCTCGCCTTGATTCCTTATGCCGTCAAAGCAATTTGGCTGGGGCCTACTAGAAAAATAAAAAATCACGCCAACAATAATTAAGCACAAGATGACTATTGAAACGATTGCGATTTGCTTTCGAGAACGATAAAACATTTTTTCTCGCCATTGCTCGTCATATTATTTATTAATGAATTAATGAATCTTCAATCCGTTAATGAACAATAAATAATACGAGCGTAGGTAAAAAATAAAACGAAAGAAAGCTTAAATTAATGAATAATTTATTAGTATTTCAGCTTTTATGTATTATAAACCCGTAAAACAAAAAAGGGAAGCAAGCGTTTCTCGTCAAAACAAAAAACACCTTCAGCGCACTTACGGGGACTACCTACTTTCTCTGGAAAACCAGATATCATCGGCCTTGGCATATTTCACTTCTGTGTTCGGAATGGGAACAGGTGGGACAATGCCAGTATAATCCCCATAAGTACGTTTAAGGTGTTTTAAAAAATTAGAGAATTAAAAATAGTTAATGGTTAGGGACCCTACTAAATTACTAATCATTACCAATTTTACGAATATTAAATTTTTATTAGTAATATTAGTAAAAATTAGTAATTTAGTAGGGTCCTGGCAAAAATTTAGACAGATGGATGATTTATTAGTACTCCTTGGCTTAACGCATTACTGCGCTTACACCTAGAGCCTATCAACCTTGTAATCTTCAAGGAATCTACGATACCTAATCTTGGGGTCTGCTTCGCGCTTATATGCTTTCAGCGCTTATCAGATCCATACATAGCTACTCAGCAGTGCACCGGGCGGTGCAGCTGATACACCAGAGGTATGTTCTTCTCGGTCCTCTCGTACTAGAGAAGACTCCCCTCAAGTATCCACGCCTGCAGCAGATAGAGACCAACCTGTCTCACGACGGTTTGAACCCAGCTCACGTACCTCTTTAATTGGCGAACAGCCAAACCCTTGGGGCCTTCTTCAGTCCCAGGATGAGATGAGCCGACATCGAGGTGCCGAACAGTATCGTCGATATGGACTCTTGGATACTACCAGCCTGTTATCCCCGGAGTAGCTTTTAGCCGATGATCTTCCACCTTCCTATGAAGTATGGTCGGTTCACTAAGTTCCGCTTTCGCGACTGCGCGACATGTCCGTCTTGCAGTAAAGCCAGCTTATGCCTTTACGCGTCAGGGCCGATTTCCATCCGGCCCAAGCTGACCTTGATAAACGCCTCCGTTACTCTTTTGGAGGCTAGCGCCCCACTAAAACTGCCCACCAGGCACTGTTCCCGTCCCGTTTTGCGAGACAGGTTAGAACAAAGTTTTTTAAAGATGGGTGTTTCATTGGCGGATCCATGCAGGCCGAAACCTACACTTCAAATCCTACCCACTACGCTACGCATTAAAAAACAAGGCTCAATACCAAGCTGCAGTAAAGCTTCCGGGGTCTTTTCGTCTAGCTGCAGGTACCCGGCATCTTTACCGGAATTGCATTTTCACCGAGCTCCTCGTTGAGACAGTCCCCAAGTCGTTACGCTTTTCATGCGCGTCAGAACTTACCTGACAAGGAATTTCGCTCAAATGTGTTATTCTGCCCTCGACTTTAGTCAGGGCAACTCTATATATCGCTATATAGTTCGGACTATATCTTCTCCGTGATTTGCGGAGTTTGGCGTATAGTCTCTGGGGATTCTAAAAACTTGGATGGTTTGCACCGGTTAATTTTTTCCATTAAACCGGCGATCTTTTTCATTCCTCTGTACTTAAAATGTCTTTGAGAAATCATCATTTTGACGATCTTCGCGAACACTTTAAAATCTTTTTCTTTGGCGGTTTTGAGATTATTCTTTTCAAAAAATGGAATAATCTTTGCATTCAAATCCGAAATGGATCTAACGCAATAACGAAAAAGGGGTTCTTTATGGTTGTCGTGGCGGCGGTTGATAAATATTTTTCCGCACTCAAAGAAATTTTGAATCATTTTTAATGAATTCAAACTTTTTTCTCCTTGAGTAACTACAAACTCCGGAAAAACTTGCCAACCAAATTTTGTTCTCGCGTTACGAATCATCGTAACGGAAAAACATCCTTCACCGTCAACATAACCAACTATCCATCCGATTGTTTTTAGCCTTTCCTGCGGATTGTCTGGCGCCTCTTCCTTAAAGGGCACACTGGTAGATTTTTTACTTGGCATAATGTTTCATTTGTTATGGTAACATTATACCATAGTATCTCCAGATACTCCAGATTTTCCCGTCCCGCAAGCCTTCCCTTATTGTGAAATTGTCACAATAACGTGACTTACGGATTCCCGAAATTGCATTTTTCCTTCGCAACCATACGGCTGCGGGATTGCGATTTGTTTCCAATCGCTTCGATCTTGGACAAATCGGGAACATATAGCCAAATTTTACTAAAGCAGTTTCCTACTTTAACACGATTATAGTTATCGCGGACGTTCACTGGCGCTTAGCACAGTGAGCCTAGACGCACATCACCACATTCAGGCTAAACTTATAGTTTTACTCTTTATTGATTGGCGAAATTGCCGTCATATTAAAGAGCTTGCTTAATCTTTGAAGATTAAAAAGAAAAACTACAAATCTGCACTGAACGCAGTAAAGTGCGCCCAGACCCCCATGTTTAACGTTCCAGCACTGGTCAAGCGTCAGCCCCTATACTTCCTCTTGCGAGTTTGCAGGGACCTGTGTTTTTGGTAAACAGTCGCTTGGGGTCTTTAGCTGCGGCCCAATCGCATCGCGCTATGCACGACGCATAAATTTAAAATGTAAAAATCGAAAGTCAAAATTTAAGTGTCGCTTTGTGACAAATTATAATAAATTCGCCGCAGGCGAATACCAAAATTTTACATTTTGCCCGCCCCGCTTCGCTTGGCGAGGCCGGGGATATTTTAATTTTGCATTTAGCGTCACACGCAGTGTGATGCGATCAGGCAGGTCATATTGCGAACTTACGACACGTTGTTTTGCCGAGTTCCTTAACGAGGACTCACTCGTTCGCCTGAGGCTACTCGCCTCGCCCACCTGTGTCGGTTTTCAGTACGGTTCCCTTATTTTTGACTCTAGAAGTTTTTCTTGGCAGCTCCTTCGTCCGAATTACCCCGCCTTCTAAGCCCGTCACCAAGATCTATAGAACAAACTATTTTTTACCTCAAAAAAATAATGTCCTATAATCTGGTCATGAGCATAGAGGGCGGGGCTTTTCTCAATTTCGGAAATTATTCTGCCGGATTTGCCTGACAGACATTCCAAAACCAAGAATGATAATCCAATAAATCACTCAGACTTTTAAACTGCGTCACTCCGTTGAAAAAATAAGGAAGTGCAGGAATATTAACCTGCTGTCCATTATCCGAGCATCTCTGCTCTAGACTTAGGACCGACTAACCCTTGGATGATAATCATTGCCAAGGAAACCTTAGGCTTGCGGCGGTCCGGTCTTTCACCGGACTTGTGGTTACTTATTCCAACATTCTCTCTTCCTAACGCTCCAGCGAACCTCACGATTCGCCTTCACAGCAGTTAGAAATGCTCCCCTACCGCCTCGCGCTCCGCACGAAGAAATCCTAAATTAAAAATTCTAAATCCGAAACAAATTCCAAATTAAAATTTCCAAATCATAAAACGAAAATTTAATTTAATTCTTGAATTTTGATCATTTGAATTTGTTTAGAGTTTGGGATTTAGTGCTAGAATTTCCTTGTGCGAAGCACAAGACCCATATCTTCGGTACTAAGCTTAGCCCCGATAAATCTTCGGTGCAAAATCTCTAGATTAGTGAGCTGTTACGCACTCTTTAAAGGATGGCTGCCTCTAAGCCAACCTCCTAACTGTTAGAGAAACTTCACCGCCTTGTTGACACTTAGCTTAGTTTAGGGACCTTAGATGATGATCTGGGCTGTTTCCCTTTTGACTATGGAGCTTCGCCCCCACAGTCTGACTCTGATGATAAAAATCTCGGCATTCGGAGTTTGATTAGGTCCGGTAGGAAAAATCCATCCAAACCCATTCAGTGCTCTACCTCCAAGACACAAACATCAGGCTAGCCCAAAAGCTATTTCGGGGAGAACCAGCTATTACCAAGCTCGATTAGCTTTTCACTTCTTACCACAGCTCATCCCCCAGTGTTGCACGGCTGGTGGGTTCGGGCCTCCCCCTGATTTTACTCAGGGTTCACCCTGGCCATGGCAAGCTCGCCTTGGCTTCGGGTCTTAAATGTGCTGCATATTCACAGATCGCAAATAGCTCGTCAGGCGCAGCCCGATAAGCGATTCGCAATAAGTGAAAGTCGCGCTATTAACACTTGGTTTCCCTATATCTCCGTCCCGAAGGACTTAGAAAAAGCAACACATATAAACTCGTTGGATCGTTCTGCAAAAAGCACACGGTCACCCACACGCATCTCGCTACTCGAGATGCTAAATTAAAAGTTTAAAGTTAAAATTTAAAAGTTATTGAGTGAAAAATTTTGAGACAAAATTTTTCACGAATTCCTAAATTTTTAACTTTTCATTTTTCATTTTTAACTTAGCGCATCTTGCCCAGCAAGATGCGCGCAGGCTCCCATTCATTGTAAGTATATGGTTTCAGGGACTATTTCATCGCCCTCATCGGGCTGCTTTTCACCTTTCCCTCACGGTACTAGTTCACTATCGGTGATATTGAGTATTTAGCCTTGGCACAATAGTCGTGCCGGATTCCGACAAGGTAGTCTTGGCCTCGCCGTACTTAAGAACAATAACTAGGAGCATAAAACCGTTTTCGCTTACGGGGCTATTACCCTCTTTGGCACCGGTTTTCCATCCGGTTTCTGCTAACGAAGCCTTATAATTTGATCTCCCTCTGGAACCTAATCAACAAGTCCAAGAAGTTTACCCTGAGCTTGTCGAAGGGCTCCAGAACGTTATTACCTTACAACACCCATACACCGCACATCGCTGAGCTCTGTGCGTGAAATGTCTAATTTCTAATTATTCTAATTTCTAAGCAAATCCCAAATTTTTAAATATCCAATAATAAAAAGTAGTATTTTGTCATTGGAAATTGGAAATTCATTAGATTAATTAGACTAATTAGGTCAATTAGAAATTTCGCACGAAACGCAGTGAAGTGCGGTAGATGGGTTTAGGCTCTTCCCTTTTCGCTCGCCGCTACTGGGGGAATGAGCGGTCTCGCAATCGCTCGCCGCAATGTCTAATTTCTAATCCCTAATTTATCTAATCCAGTCCCGCAGGGCGGGACATTTTTAGAATAATTAGGTTAATTACGAATAATTAGAAATTGCGCGTATCGAACGATAGTGAGATCGCCTTATTTTCTTTTCCTCCGCTTACTAGAATGTTTTACTTCAGCGGGTTAACTCCTGCTCAGATTTTTGGAGGGGATCATATTTATAGACGATCCCCCTAATAAATTAACATGCCCTAAGGCCTGTATCATTGTATGTGACCAGGGCCACAAATGTCTCGCCAACGATAGCCAATGCGGTCGAAAGAACTTCGGGTTGTTCTTTTTTTTCCCATTGATTAATCTCTTCTCTTAATCGTACCATTGCACCCAAAGCATTCTCTGGCGGAACTCTTTCCACAACAAATTCCATTACCATACTATGTCCTCCTTTTTCAGAATTATTTACTCCAAAAATCTGAGCAGGTATACCGATTTTATCGGTATGGGTTTCCCCATTCGGATATCCCCGGATCAAAGCTTGCTAGACAGCTCCCCGAGGCTTAACGCAGTCACGCCACGTCCTTCATCGCCTCAATATCCCTAGGCATCCACCATACACCCTTAGCCATCTGTCTAAATTTTTGCCCCCAAGCCAAAGCTTGGGATTGCCACGCTAAGCGCGGCCTAGATGACTAATAATTAAGTAACCATTAACGTTATCTGATTCTCTAATTTCACCCCGTCCCACAATACATTTGTGGCGGGGTTCTTTTATACCTGCTATATTCAATTTTCAAGTTGCTATCATTTTTCATCAGCGGAAAAATGATAAATTTTTATCATTTTTCCGCTGACACCCATAAGCCTTATGAGTCCTATCGGTCCTATTTTGAAATAAAAATCCGCTTCTTCTGGAAGCGGCCCGCTAAAACCAAAACGCAAACAAGACGTCTTTTATCCGCTTCCTTTATTTAATCTGGTGATATTTAACTTCATATTTTGGTTTAACATTCTTCTATCACGCCTAGCGTGATCTTCGTCCCTCATTTTATCAAATTGACAGAGCCTGTCAATAGTCAAGGTGCACGAAATATTCACGCCTTGACTTTAACGGCGTTAATATATTAAAATATTGAATTAAATAAAGTTCTTTAAAGGAGGTAAAAATGCCGGTATTTATATACGAACCAGACGCATTTAAAAAAATCTGCCTGGTTGAAGGACCGGATTATGCCGAAAACCAAAAAGATTTCGGAATCTGCGGCTTCGATGCTTTTAAGAAACGGTGGGAAGAAGCAATAAAACAAAATCCGGCCTTAAAAGAAACCGAGGGTTGCTACGCCATATCCGTTGACTCCAACAGCGCAATTTATGGCTGGGGAGGATACAACCGCTACATTGTTTTCTATTCCGGCGAGATCCTTTTTTCAAGTAATCACGCGATAAACGAAGCCGCCCTGAAACTAGCGAAAGAAGTCGGCTTTCGCACCATATAAATGCTCGCAAAAAACTCCTTAGAATTAATTAGGGAGTTTTTTTAATCCAATCAGTCAAGATTTTTAACTGTGGTTGCCATTACTTTTATCATTATTAACAAACAACATAATCTTTTTCTCAAAAAGATTCTCGGCGATTTTACTTAAGATTGCAAAAACGACCACAATGAGCGCTAGTCCTATAGTTAAAAGCTTAACATCATGCTTTATCTTTTCCAGATTATGGGCGAAAAAATATCCCAAAGACATAAATAAGGTGGTCCAAACGATGGAAGCAATAAGTTGGTATTTTATAAATTGCCTGAAATTGAATTTGATTGCGCCGGCCGCGATTAAACTAATCCGATTCAAACCATACATAAACTTAGATATAAAAATGAAAAGTCCGCCATTTTTTTGCATCATCTGCTCAATTCTTTTAAATCTGACCGATGTCATAAAAAACCAACGACCATATTTGGAAATAAATTTATCCCCGTATTTTATGCCAACCAAAAACCAAAGATAGTCGCCAGCCAAAACTCCTAAAAATGAGATGAAAAATGAATCCCAGAAATCAAGATAATCCAGCCGAACCAACGCTCCGATTATTAATAGAGTCTCCTCGCCCAAAAAAATCAATAACAGAAAAATTAATCCGTAAATCAGGAAATGTGGGTAAGCTAAAAAATTATATAGTAGCCTCGAGAGCATAAAAAGAAACCTCGAAACGAATACACCCGAATGACTCAAATATGATTCGAGTAATTCGGGTGTAATTCAATCCTGATTCAAAATCTTAAATTAGTCCTTTTTCTTGCCCATTATTCTAAACATCTTTGTGCCGCATTCTGGGCAGATTCCGGTCATTGCCCGACGTTCAACTCCGCCTTTGCCTTT
The DNA here is from genome assembly GCA_016208745.1 of Candidatus Portnoyibacteriota bacterium. Taxonomy (GTDB): domain Bacteria; phylum Patescibacteriota; class Minisyncoccia; order Portnoybacterales; family GWB1-42-6; genus JACQXN01. The sequence goes on from JACQXN010000006.1 coordinate 26,576, forward strand.
CATGGCAACTTCTTTGGCGTCCTTCATTTCTCTTTTGGCTTTACATTTAACGCAATATGCTTCCATAAATTTTTGTTTTATTATAAAAAATTATTCCTCCTGATCCTCTTCTGATACAAGAGGATAAAATCGACCTTAGAGATTTCCTTATATTAAATTTTGCCTAACTCTTATATTATACAGCTAAACTGGTTAATATGCAACTTATTTCTCCACATATTCAGATTCTACCCATTTTTCGGCGTTTTTCCGCTTCCCTTATTTCTCTTTCCGAAGAACCGAAATGATGAGCAATTTCATGCCAAACCGTATTTTTTACAACCTCTTTAATGCTTTCGGGAGAATCAGTATAGGCTTCTATTGGTTTTCTAAAAATCGTGATTTTGTCCGGTAGGGCTGAATAAAAGGTTCCTCGCTTTATCTGCGGCACTCCCTCATAAAGCCCGAATAAAAAATCATCTTTCCTTAATTGAAGCTTCTTTTTCTGCTCTGGCGTTGGCTCATCATCAATAACAATCGCCACATTTTTCAATTTTGCCAAAAACTCTTTTGGAATCTGGGCAATTCCTTCTTCAACTAGTTTTTCAAATTCATTCATTTCCATAGATTACGAATAACACAACCTATGTATAAAATCAATGCTTTATCATATTGAACTTGTTTCGGCATCTGATGGGACAAGAAGCATCTAGATTCCGGCTCCCTTCCGCCTTTGGCGGACGGACAAGCAAGGCCGGAATGACAAAATAAAACTTTATTAATCAGACAAGATTCTTCCTTCTGGCTAGAACCTCCCAAACTTCTTCGGGAATTGGCGGCGGCTCATGAATAGGGCTTATACCCGGATACCGCCACGTACTGATAATCGTAATTTTCTTTAAACTTTTAACCTTAGACTTTAAACTTTTAACTTCTTGAAACATTGCCCAGATTTCATACGGATGCTTCTTTGAGCCGGTTTTTTGCATAACCGCTGTGGTGTTAGGCGCGACGCCAACCTCTTTTCGGTCGGGGAAACGCAAAACACGCTTTATCCGGCTTTCGGATAAATTATATTGACGGAGCTTATGCCGGCTATGCTGAGTCCAGTATAAATCATCTGACTTTGGTAAAGGATTCATCATTAAGCATTCTTATTCTTTGACTCTTTTTTTATAACTATCCAGTGATAAAGATATAAAGGCAGACCAACCAAAATCATCGCTAAATTAAACGAAGCATCTCTTTGCCTTCTGGAGGTTACTGGATCAACATTGCTTCTTTGCTCTTTCCATTGATTATATGAAACCAGCCATTGTTGGATGTTAGCTTTTTCTGATTCACTTAAAGTGGTTTGCGCGCCAGTGCTTAAGTCTTGAAGTTTCTCAACCGCAATAGGCGCCGAAAACGGCTCTTTATACATAACTCTTTCTTCGTCTTCTGCTTTGGTAAAAACAAAAGCTTTAAGTCCCATATCAATAAACCTGATGCCACCGATTGTCAAAAGCACCAAGCCCAAAAGGGCGAAAGTATAAAGATAAAATGTTCTGATTAATGAATGTTTGTCCATGATATTTAACTTCTTAGTTATTCCCTCCTCCCCTCAAATGAGGGGAGGATTAAGGTGGGGTGATAAAATTGATTTTCAACACCTCCTCTTTAATTCTCCTCCTCAACTGAGGAGGAGAGGATAAATAAAAAAAATTTATTAACTCGAAACAATTAATAGAGTAGTAATTTATTTAATCTCCACTATCTTATTCCTACTAGATGCCCCTGAAGTAATTCTTATCCTTGAGCGCGCGACAGAAAAATATTGCGCCAATGCTTTAATTATTGCTTCATTGGCTCGACCTTTTTCTGGCGGCTCGCAAACTGCCACCACAAAATGAGTTTCCGATATTTTCTCAATAAATTCCTTTCTAGCCCGGGGTTTTGCCTGAACAAATATTTTCATCTTATTATGGAGCGCCTTCCTTAATTTTATATTAATTCTACCCCTTCCTATATTCTGGCGTCAAACAAAAAAATAATAGTAAATTAACATTTGTAAATTTGCCAGTTAGTATGCTATAGCATACTAACTGGCAAATTTTTCTTTCTAGTCTTTCGTTCTAAGTAAAGCCTATAAATCAAAAATGTTTTTTAAATACAAATCATTATCTATCTTCTCTATTACGCCATAAAGTATATGGGGTTTTATTTGATAAAATTCCGCGATAAAGTTAATTTCGTCTTCGCATTCAAACGGATGCACAAAGACACTTTTCTGTAATTCGTGGAATCCTATCTTTTTTAATCTGAACCTGAAAGCATCCCGCGCCATTTTTTGTTCCTCCGGAATGTCAAAAATTACAATCCTCCATTTTCTATCCCAAGCCTGCTTCTTAATTCTCATATCTTCTAATTGGTATTTTAACGCCTTTGTTTTTCCATTGTCAGCCAAAACCATTGAAATAACGCCATCTCTATCCGTTTTTATATTAACTAACTTTGACCGATATAGTTCTCTTATATCTTGTTTTATTCTATCTTCTTTTATTTGTTTCCACCCTTTTCCAATTGCTTTTACTATATGAAATTGCCGTTCCGGGGAACGGTTAAGACAAAGAGCAGCGCCGCCCATCAATATAAGTAAAATTTTCTTTTTGTTGGTATTTAAATCACTCACTTTATTTATTTTTATTATACGCCATATCAATTTTGGAGTAAATATGCTATAGCATAGTAACTCCAAAAAACACAGAAGAGACTCTCATTGTATGTTATATTTGATCTAATCATGGGTAATATTGTAAATACTTGACACGTGGTTTAGTTTTTTATATCATAATTCATCGCACAAATCTGTCATTTAATAATCAAATAAGGAGGGATATTATGCTGGTAGGAAAAAGCGTTACTTTGAGACCGTTGGGAATAGAAGATATCGACTTTTTTCTTAAATGGTTCAACAATCCAGAAATAACAAAGTTTCTACTTATGTATCTGCCGATGACGAAGCTATCCGAAGAAAAATGGCTGCGGGAAGTGGCAAAAAAGCAAGAACCAGTTTTCACAATACTTGTAAATACTCCGAGCGAAAGACCCCCAATCGGCGCTTGTGGACTCCACAAGATTGATCAAAAAGACAGAAGGGCTGAATTCGGAATCGTACTCGGAGAAAAGAATGCATGGGGCTGTGGTTTCGCCCGAGAGGCAGGCGAGCTTTTGATAAGCTATGGTTTCAATTCGCTTAATCTTCATAAGATAGAATCAGCTTACATAGCAACAAACATTAGAAGCATGAGACTTCATAACAAATTAGGGTTTTTGGAGGAAGGAAGGAAAAGGAACCACACATTTAAAGAGGGCCAATATCGCGATATGATTATTTTCGGCCTTCTTCGGGAAGAGTGGGAACAAGCGAAAGAAAGAAAAAAGAAAGAATAAACAGACAGACCAGCGCTACAATGTGTCGGTTTTTTAAACCAAAAGAGACGTCTACGCGTCTCTTTTAAAATTGCATTTGAAACTCTTGCCTTACAGCGCCACAATCTCTTCCCAAGGCAACCCCTCTTTGCCAAAATGTCCATAAGCAGCGGTTTGGCGGTAAATCGGCCGGCGGAGATTCAATCGTTCAATAATCGCCTGCGGCCGGAAATCAAAATTCTTATTCACTATTTCATCAATGCTCTCCCCTTTTTCATTAATCGCCTCAACCATTAAAGGTTCAACGCGGCCGATGGCATAAGCCACTGAAACTAAACATTTTTTAGCTAGGCCATTAGCCACAATATTTTTGGCGGCAAAACGAGCCATATAAGCGGCTGATCGATCAACTTTTGTCGGATCTTTCCCAGAAAAAGCGCCGCCGCCATGCGGAATTAAACCGCCATAAGTATCAACCATAATCTTTCTGCCGGTTAAGCCGGTGTCAGCCTCAAACCCGCCCTGCACGAATTTGCCGGTTGGATTAACTAATATTTCGGCGCCATTGTAATCTTCTTCGTCAAAAGCCGATTTAATTACTTTTTCAATAATTTCTCTTTTTATATCATCTTGCGAAACCGAATCGCTATGCTGACAGCTAACTAGAATTTTTTCTGTGCCGTGGCTGTTAATAGTTACCTGCGATTTACCATCTGGAAAAAGCCAGGTGGCTTGGCCACTTCTCCTTAATTTTTCTAAACCTTGCGCCAGTTTATGCGCCATAACAACTCCTTTGGGCAAAAATTGAGAAGTTTCATCTGTCGCATAACCATACATAATGCCTTGATCTCCGGCGCCACCCGTATCAACTCCCTGCGCAATGTCGGGCGATTGCTGGACAACATTAGTAATAACTTTTAACTCGTTCTGATGGCCGATATCGCGATAAACCTGTCGGCCAAGATTGGCAAAATCAACTTGCGCGTTAGTTGTCAGCTCGCCGCAAATAACTAATATCCCGTGTCCGCCAAAACTTTCAATGGCAACTCTGCTTTTTGGGTCTTGCCTTAAACATTCGTCTAAAACAGCATCCGAAATCTGATCGCAGATTTTATCCGGATGCCCCGAGGTAACGCTTTCAACTGTATACATCTTTGTGCTGTATGTCATACTGGGTAGTAGAAATTTGACTATGATTTAAATTCGGAACGCCGAATTTAAATCATAAGGTCTTTTTAGTTTTCTACAATTTAAAAAATCTTTCCACGCGGAAAGATTTCTCTAAAATTATCTTTCCCCCGTGGGGCTAGAGTTGGCACCTCTCCTTCAATTATTTGAAGAAGGTTGTCGGCAGGTCATAGGGCTAGTTCCCTCGCTACACTCTGTAATAATTATTTTATCCCCACACCAGAACGCTACAACCATGGGCACAAACCCATGGTGTGGGAATTTATTTTTCTAAAATATTGTTTTAAGTTTATAGAAAAAAATTTATTGTGTCAAAAAAATTTATCCACAATATTAATTATTTTTCTTTTCTACTATTGAAAACTTGACAAAATAGATGCGCCTGCCATAGACTAATAATCAATACTATGGTTCTTTTTTTCTTGTGACCGCGTAGGCTTAAATGGTAAAGCGCCCGATCGTAATCGGCCTCGTGCTGGAGGGCATTTTAGAGAAGTTCAGTTAGCGTTGACGCGTAAACTGCTAACGAAGAATCCAAAAATGCGAGATGTCGGTTCGAATCCGACCGCGGCCACACCCCCACTTTTCTAAGTGCGGGACGAAAGTTTTTCTGGTAGGCACCTGTCCGGTGCCTTTCGCAGGGGTCGTCTATATGACGACCTTATTATTTTAATAGGCGCCATCAGCGCCTATTTTCAAACAAGAACTATAATTCCGTCTTAATCAGAAACAATCTCTTTTTAAATCCGCCTCGTTTTTTATTTTTTAGCTTTTGCCTATCTTCAATCCCTTTCTTCGTCAAACCGATCTCCAATATTAGAACATCTAATAATTCCTGAATATCAACAACTTCGTTAATAATTTAATCTTTACTTTTAGCGGCGATCAGCTCTTTTGCTTCCTCAAGCACTTTTTTCTTTATTTCTCTCAAATATTCTTTCTTGCTTAAAGTCCGCCAATATGGCTTTTCTCCCGCCGCTTCAATAATTTCTAGAATTCTATCTCTGATTAATTTATTGTATTTTTTTATCATCCTCTTCCTCCTTTTTACCTAAAAATTTTGCTATATAAATTGAGGCCAAAACGACAAAAAAAGTTATCGCTAAAGCATAAATAAATTTAGCTAAAAGCGTATTTTGTTTTAGCGGAAAAAGGAAATCTATAAAAGCCTTGATCGCTTCATTCCAGGCCAAGCCAGCGACCAAACCAAGGGCGGTCATTACATAGCCGGCTGTGCTTTTGCGAATTTCCTCTTTTATTTTTTTCTTTTGTTCGTCCATTTTTTTGAGTTTTAATAATTAGACTATTTCGCCTGCTATTTATTATAACATTCTCTATTAATTATTAAAATCAGGAGAGGCCAGATCAAGAAAGGCTAACTATTGCTTTTTTTGACAAATGCTGTATAATATGGGAAATTATTCCTGTTCTTTACACATCCTGCCCTAACGGCTTAGCCGTGGGCTAAAATTATATAAAATCATAAGGAGGAGAAAATGAACCCCGAAACAGCCCTATTTAATAAAGAGTCTCGATTTGGTGCAATCTACGCAGAACCAACAGCATGGGATGCAGCAGCCGAAAGACTTATGCTTTCTGCGCCCCCGACAATCAAAAATATTTTCTTTGATAGAGGGGATATAAAAAAGTTAAGAAAAAAAGTCGCAGAGGAAAAACCAAATCTACCAGACTGGGCAATATCAATGTTCTCAGATGCATTGTATGACATTCTTGCGGACGAGAGAAGACCGATTGAAGAAGAATTTACAAACAGCATTGAGTCGCTTATGACAAAAGAGGCTGTTCTACCAACCGATGATCCGCTACAATTCAGATTGAGGCTTAGCGACACGTTTGCCAGAACCCTCCAGGGATTTATGGGGGACATCGTCCCCGCAGAAAAGATTTTTTTTAAAAACTTCATTGAAGAAAACAATCGACCCGACGGCTTATTATCGCTTAGAGTCGTAATCCGAAAATAACCCTCCTATGGACAGCTTAACCGCTGTCCTTTTTTAGTACGCAAATAGCGCAAAATTCTATGCAAATTGCGCTCATGCTAATAGCCCCCTTATGGCCGCTTCTTTTTAAAGCTAATCTTCATTGTAAAAATCTTGTCTGAAGCAAAAATTTTGGCGGCGATAAAAACAAAAACAACAAAAAAGAAAGCTAAATATAAAATACCGTACCAGACGCTGGAAGTCTGGCCCAATAGTAAATTTGGCGCGGCCATAAATGGGTGCGAGAATGGAATCAGCCAAATTAAAATTTTCATGCCAGAGGAGAAAGAAGAAACATCAAGAAACATAGTCAGGATATAGGGGATTAAAACTAAAACCATAAGCGGCGCGACAACTCCTTGCGCCGCTTTTGAATCTTCCGCAAAAGAGCCTAAAATTATCGCAATAGCCAAAGCCGCCAAAATTCCCAAAAAGAGAGAAAGACCAAGCATTAGATAATCGGGCGTGCTTAAAGTCAGTCCAAGCTGGGCAATCGCCGCTTTGGAAGCTTCGTCAGTCGCAGCCGCGCCGCCAATCGCACCGCCGGTTATTCCAGACATATAATAACGCATACCAAAAAGATAAACGCCGGCTGTGAGCAAAGCAACAAGACCAGCTGCCATTAATTTCGAAGCCACAACCGCTTTTCTTGAAATAGGGCTTGAAAGCAAAGTTTCAAGGGTTTTATTTTCTTTTTCCGTGGCAATAGAGGTGGCGATAAGCTGAGAAGCTAAAACAATAACTAAAAATAAAATTATCGGAATAAAAGTGGTTTGCGAAGTGATGAATCCAGAAACCAAAGTCGGGCTGATATTGGCCTGTTTTTCGCCGATAACAACAAAATCATCTGCCAAGACCGGTTGTTTAATTGCTATTGGATCTATCTTGGGATTAGAATTTGCCAATAGCTGATTGCTCAACCCATCGTTTATGGCGCCGAGCGCGGCTTTTAGAATCTGGCTATTAACAGAGGCCATCACCGAAAAATTTTTCATTATAGTATAGACCTCCATTTTTTGCGGTTGAAAATTCTTAATTCCAGCCTCAAAACCGCTTGGAATAATTAAGGCTACTTTTGCGTTTTTCTCTTTTGCTTTAGCGATAACTTCTTCTGCGCCGCCGCTATGGGAAACATTGGGCAGAAAATTAGTTTTTTCGATAATGCTTATTACTTGCTGAGAAGTCGCTGATTTATCTAAATCCAATATCTCTATGGCCTGCGGCGCTTTGGCTTTTGATGTTTCTTTGCCGATTATTTTTCCGACAAAAACAAACACGACAACAATAACCAAAAGCGGCACCAGCATCTGCGGGGTCAAAAGCTCCTGGATTTCTTTTTTTAATAAAGTGAGAAATTTTTTCATTATTTATTGATTGTCAATTTCATAAATACTTCTTCTAAATTACTAGCGCTATATTCTTCTTTTAATTGCCCGGCTGTGCCGATGTCATGAATTTTTCCTTTATCAATAATAGCGAGCCGGTGCGATAAAAATTCTATTTCCAGCATATTATGCGATGAGAGCAGAACTGCCATTCCCTGCAAGGATAAATCGCGAACTATTTTTCTAATTTCCAAAGCGTTAATAACGTCTAGGCCGCTTGTCGGCTCATCTAGTATCGCCAGCCTTGGTCGCGTCATCACGGTTCTGGCCAACAAAAGCTTTCGCGTCATACCTTTTGAATAGGTTTTGACCTTGTCTTTCAGGCGATTTCCGAGCCCGCAGATTAAAACCGCCATATCAATATATTCTTTTTGCTTATTTTTTTCGTCACTAAAAAGAGCGGCCATAAATCTTAAATAACTTATGCCGCTCAAGTTTTTATAAGCGCCTGCCTCTTCAGGCAGATAGCTGATTATTTGACGCACTTTATCAGCCTGCTTGCGCACGTCCAAACCATAGATAGAGGCGCCACCATCACTTAAAGTCAGAACCGTCGCTAAAATTCTCAAAGTCGTTGATTTTCCCGCGCCATTTGGTCCAATTAGCGCAAAAATCTCGTTTTCTGCCACATCAAAACTAATATCATCAACTGCCTTAATATTTCCGTAAGCTTTGCTTAAATTTTTAACCTCAACCGCGTTTGGCATATTATTTATCTATTTACCCCGTTACCAGAACGCCACGGGCGTAAGCCCGTGGTAACGGGGTTTACCCATTCGTACGAATAAGACAATGAAGGTTCAATAAGTTTTTTAATAGTGTTAATTAATAAAAACTGGGTTTTATTTAATAATTTATTTCAATAACTTGTTTGCATAATCCAAAGATGAATCGCCCGAAATCACAACGTCAAAACTATTTTTAAACTGCTCTAGATCCCGCTCTATGTCTTCGTTAAGAAACCCTATCTTTATTATATTCTTACAATCAAAACCTTTTATCATTTCAATATCAGCCGGCCGGTCGCCAAGCAATAAAACATTTTTCCTGTTTTCTATTATATCAAAAACAGGAAAATCCTGAATAGCGGTATCATCTTTATTCATATTATGAATAATTGGCTGTTTAATCCTGATTGCTCTCCCGTTCTCGTCCCATTCAAACGCGTTTGAAATTATATGGATATTTTCATACAATCTATTTTCTTTTTCAAAATACATTGATATACAATCGCCGCCCAAACCGCTTGAAGACATTATAACCAAGGGAATTTTATGCGCCCACAAAAAATCAACAAATTCGCCAAATCCTTCCCTTGTCTTAATTTTCCCAGACTCAACCACCGATTCTAGATCCTTTTTAGTTAAGCCGGATTTAATTAATAAATCAAAATGCGTCATCCACCATTCTTCCATTGCTTTTTTCTTTTCTTCAATTGGGATGCTTGGATTAATATCAATTGGATTATATTTTTCATAAAGCGCTTGGGCTTTTTGGGCGTAATCAGAAGTTAAATAATTCCCGTCGCGTAAAACTGAAATTAAAGAAGGTGTGCTTTTTCCATCAACAAAAGCTTTTGTTAAGGTTCTATCAAAATCGCTCAAAACATGCAAGTTATCCACTCCGTCCTCTAGAATTTTCTTTTTCAACCCTTCTAATCTTTCCTGATTTGGAATAATAACGTCTTGAGACATAATAATCTTCCCTCCTTTTTGATTACTATTTAAATTTTAAACCCCTTATTAAAATAAGGCAACAATTTAAAAAACTAATAAATAATTTGTTTTAATTCCGGCGCCGCAGAAACTTGTACAATTTTAAATGGCAGGCGCCCTAACACTTGCCCCTTGCTATTAACGATATCCACTCGCCATTTGCCCGGCGCAAGCCCTAGTCTATTATATGAGTAGCCGCGATAGCCGCCATCTCGGCCGCCAATAATTTCGTAATTAACTTTGCTTTTTTGGACCCACTCCTCCAAATTCGGATCATAGAAAAACCAAACATGATAAATTTCAGTTTTGATTTTAGTCGGCGCAAAAACAGCGGCATAAGTATAGACGCGTTGGCCGGGCTGCCAATGGACAACCGGGTTATAATCACGGAAAAAGACATACCATGGTTTTGGCTCAACCAGAATTTCCCAGCCATTAGAAGTTCTGGCAACTGAATGCGCAATAGCACCCTCTTTTAATGACAAAGGAATCGGCGGAATAATATTAGTAAAATATAAGATATTTAAAATAAAGTATATTGCCGCTATCCCGCCAATTAACCATTTTTTGCTATGCTCTACTGGCTCGCGCACAAAAAAGCGAAGAATAAATAAAAACAAGGCAATAAATGCAAGGCTCGCCGCGCCGCTTAATAAAAATATGCTGTTGCCTATGCGGTCTAACGCAATTGGCATAGCAAAAACCAGATATAAAAAAATTACCGCAAAGAAAGAATATATTTGAATAATTAAATGCCGATAACGGCTGCGGAAAAATTCATTGCCAACCAGCAATAAAACCAACGCCGCCAAAAATGGCCAGCTAACAGCGATACTGCTGCTTTCTCCGTAAAAAATTAAAAAAGAGCTAAAAAGGCCGCCGATTGAAAATTGAAGAAAAAACGGAACGCCAATTGAAATAAGTTCAAAAAAACGAATTTTTAAATGATGCCCCTGAGCGTAACGTAGGCGGATCTGATAAATATTAAGATAAATTATCGCCAGACCCGTCAGAATTAAATAAAAAATCATCAGTAAATTATCGTAAAGCAAATCAATCCGCCTCAAATATAAAATATGCCAGACAAATCCGATGATAAACCCAGCCGGAGAAACGATGTGTTCAATTTTCTCATAACGCTTTATAAGGTCTTCTACTTTCATTGATTTTTTAGTTAGTATAAAAATATTTTAATCCCCTTCTTTAAATAAAGCAACAATTTAAAAAGCGGGATAAGAATTTATCCCGCTAATACTCTCCTGCTTAAACTTTCATTTCCTTCCGCGCTTTATCGTGCAAAGCGGCTAGGCCAGCAAGCAATGTTAATTGTTGCGCCGGATTATCAACGTTGTGACAGCTAAACCTATAACCGAACCCTCTTTTCATATCAGATTCTGCGCCATAGACAGGGTTAAGGCCGCAAGCGTTTCCGGGGCAGCTCACATTCAACCGACCTTTTGTATCAGCAACATAAGCCTCAATATCGCGCCTGTCAAAGTCGCTCGCGCCTATCATATAATCGTAGGCAATTTTCATTGCCTGAACCATTTCTTGAATTTGAGTACGCGGCTCTAAAGTTCTAAGCCATCTGACTAAATCAGGGCTATATTCTCCTCCAAGCGGCGCGCCCCTATCTAAAGTGACGTATGCCTCAACTATCAAAAGCTGGGGGAGACTGGAAGAAATTTCTCTTTCAAGCCCCGCGAAGCTGAAGAAAACGCCACAGCTGGCTGAAACTTTATTTGCTAAAGCCCAATCATATTTGTGTTCTCGGCCGGATCCAAAGCAGCGGAAACATTCTGCGCCAATAACTTTGTCTTTTCCTATACCCTTGCATCTTGGACACTTTTCCCCTGTTTCTTTTTTAACCTTTGGCAGGGGGACGCTGAATTTGATAAAACCATTTTCTTCGCCGATTCTGACAAAAGCATTATCAGAACCAAAATCTTTATCGAAGCTGGATTCAAAATTTGCGAAACCAAATTCTTTTTTGTAATCGGCAACTACGGGGGCGGCAGACAAAATATGGGCATCCGCCCCTACAAATTCCCTGCGAATACTTAAAATAATGGCTGGATTATTTCCGCCAGACCAGCCTAGCTCATACCAGCAAGGCGACCCGTCATGAGTGAATATCTTCATTTGAAACCTCCTTTTATTTATGATTTTAAGAACAATTTTACCCTCATATTATTAAAATAGTCTATAACACAATCCGGATCTTATCAAGATTTTCTTGCTTTATTTAATTTTTATATGCCATAATAAAATTATGAGGATATTATCAAATGATTTTTTTTCAAACGCCTTCCCTGCAAAACAAGTATCATCCGGCGGACCAGCGAGATTTGCGAAAAGCCTTTCCCAGGCAGCTATAAATGAAGGTGGCTCCTGGATTGGCATTATTATAAGAAACGAGAAAGAATCTCAGATTAAAATTGAAAATCTAAAAAAAGAAGGCCGCGCTTCCTATTGGAAACTTACGCTTCCTACTAAACTCTATAAAAAAATTACGCTTGGCAAAAAAAATAATTCTCCTGAAATAATTTTAAAGCCTGTTATTGACAAGCTTAAATTATTTATTGAGAAAAGCCGACCGGATGTTATTTTTTTAAATGGCTTCTCTATATATGCATGGATAGTTTTGAAAGCGGCTTTTGAAACAAAAACTCCCCTGGTCATCAAACACGCTGGAATCCTCAAAAAAGAAATTGACATATATCATGATTTTTTCAGCAAGGCTGGGGCAAAAATCCTTTATGAGACTGAACGAGAAATTTCTGATATAGCAAGGTATGAGATATTTTTAAATAAATGGAGCTGGAATGTTTATAATAAAGAGGTTCGCAAAGTAAGTAAAAAACAAGGGGTAATCATACCGCTTCCTCTGCCAAACGGTTATATTTTAAAACGGCACAAACCAAAACGCGTTGAAAAAATAATTCATATTGGAATGGTGGCGCGCTGGGATAGAATAAAAAATCATCCGGCTGCCCTGGCTTTAGCCAAAAGGATAAACGAACTCAAGCTTCCCTGGAAAATACATTCAATAACTTTAATCCCCGAAACAAAGCACAATCCGCAATTAAAAGAAGAGTATAAAAAATATATATCTGTTGAAAAGCAAAGAAGCGCTGAAGCTTTAAAAAAATTCTACAGAAAAATGGACTTAATTATAATTCCTTCTCATTTTGATGTTTCCCCGGGTATTGTGCTGGAAGCTGTTTCAGAAGGAGTCGGCGTTTTAATTTCGCCCAACGTAGGCTGGGTTAGTGAATTTAAAAGAGCAGGCGCTGGCGAATGGATAATTGATTTTTCAAACCCAGATAAAGTTGTAAGAAGAATTAAAAAACTAATCGGCAAAGAAATCCCCTATTCCTTGCTCAAATCAATAGAGGAAAATCATAATTCAAAAAGAGTTTTTGGAAAATATTTAGAAATTTTTAAAAAAGCAACAAAAATATGAAAATAGCTCAACTTGTTTCAAATTTACATTCAGCTTCGCCTTTGGCAAATTACGCTATATATTCACATGTTGCCTGGCTAACCAACGGGCTGGTTGAGCTAGGACATAGTGTTGATTTATTCGCGGCCGGCGACTCCCAAACTAAAGGCGAACTTTCTTCTGTCACGCCCGAATCAACATATACAATACCAGATATGACAGAAGACATAAAAAAACATTATGTCCATCTTTTAATATCTAAATGCTATAACCGCGCCAAAGAAGTTGATATTATTCATTCTCATTTTAATTTATTAAGCTCTTTTTATTCGAATATTGTCTGCACGCCAACCGTTCAGTCTATTCATAGTCCGGTAAATGAAAATGTGCGCCCTTTATTATCGCAATTTAAAAATAACCGCTACATTTCTTTCTCTTTAGCACAACGAAAAGCTTTGCCTGAATTAAACTGGATTGCCAATATATATCATGGCGTTGATACCGATTTATTTTCTTATAATCCAGACCCTCTGGATTATTTTTTATTTTTAGGCAGAGTTACAGAAGACAAAGGCGTACATCTGGCTATTGAGGCTGCTAAAGCCGCAAATGTCCCTTTGATAATCGCCGGCAAGAGCTACCCAACAGAGGGTTATTGGCATGGAAAAATTGAAGAGCATATTGATGGTAAAATGATTAGGTACGTCGGCGAGGCGGATTTTGAAAAGAAAATTGAATGGTTAAAAAAAGCTAAATGCTTGCTTATGCCAGTGCAATGGGAGGAGCCGTTCGGCATGGTAATGATTGAGGCTATGGCCTGCGGCACGCCAGTGGTTGGATTCAAGCGGGGCTCTATTCCTGAAGTTGTCGCTGATCGCAAAACAGGCTATGTTGTTGAAAATGTTTCTGAAATGGTTGAGGCGATAAAAAACATTGATAAAATCAGCCGTCAAGAGACGCGTAAACGGGCCGAAATTTATTTTAGCGTGGAAAAAATGGTTTCTGGCTACGCGAAAGTTTATCAACGCGTCATTGAAGAACATAAATTCCGCGAAGACAAGAAAAATAACAAAAGCTAGTTTTTCTAACAAATAAAAATAACGCGCTCCGTGAAAAAAGTTTAAAACGGAGCGCGTTATGAATATCTGCTTCCAAAATATAACCTATTTTCTGCCGAAATTTTTTACATAGACAAGCAACCAAAACCGCCAAACCCCTTGCCGTGCTTTCCCATCATCTTTGTCATTTGCCCCATATGCTCTTCCATAAACTGCATACGCTGGTCAGCCTGAGCCTGAGTGATTACCCCCTGATCAACTAAGGTCTTTAAATAATCGGTCATCTGCTGTTTTCTTTGATCAGTCATTTTCTGTTTTAGCTGTTCGGTGGTAATGTTGTGCTCTTTGGCCAATTCTTCCAGGGTCTTGCCTTGAGCCCAAGCATTTTTTACATCATCAATGCCAACGCCCAATAAGTCAGCTTCTTTCTGAAACATTGTTTGCTGTTGTTGTGCCATCTGTTCGGGAGTGGCATTGTTGGCTGTACCCATTCCAAACATCCCGAAATGAAACCAGCCTTGAGCAGAGGCAACGCCTGCTATCGCAAGCCCCATGACAGGCAGAATCAAATAAAGAAGGTATCTTTTTTTCATAAACTTTAAAGTTAATAATTATTTCTCTATTTTAATTTTAGATTAATAATTTTACTCTCCGTCCCGCTGAATTATACTCAGCAAATATTTTTACTGAGAGTTCGCAGGATTTCGACCTTTTCCAGCACAACGACGAGAGACAAGCCGTTCTGGATTATTATATAATACGACGCCTCTTATTTATTTATTTCGCTTATACGGTCTTCATTTAAGAAGGAAAGCAGGATGAACAATTCGCCTCTCATAGAAAGATAACCTTCATCCGGCTTTCATTAATTATTACAAATAAGGCACGGGATATATTACAAAATTAAAACGGGGATTTTGTCCCCGTTTTTTTATACCCATAAACAAACTTTGCCCCCACACCAGAATGCCCCACGCGTGAGCGCGGAGATAAATGGTGAAATGACCCCGCAGAGTATAGTCCCAATCCATGAGCGCAAACCCATGGTGTGGGGGTTTGCTAATCTAGTACTTTTTAACTTTTAGCATTTTGGCATTTATCGCCACAACCACAGTGCTTAATGACATAAAGATGGCTCCCAAAGCCGGCGAGAGCAAAATTCCAGAACCTGCCAAAACCCCTGCCGCCAATGGAATCGCCACTACATTATAACCAGTCGCCCAAGCTAAATTTTGCACCATTTTTTTGTAAGTCGCCTTGCCAAAAAGAACGAGCGAGGCAATATCTATAGGATTGCTGTTGACTAAAATTATATCTGCGGTTTCCGCAGCAATATCAGTCCCGCTGCCAATGGCAATTCCCACATCCGCCTGAGCCAATGCTGGGGCATCGTTTATTCCGTCTCCAACCATCGCCACGTATTCTCCTTTAGATTGAAGCTCTTTAACTTTCTCTTGTTTTTGATGTGGCAAAACGCCAGCAAAATATCCATCCAGCTTCAACTCATTGGATACATTTTTGGCAGAACTTTCATTATCCCCAGTCAGCATCCACATCTTGATTTTTTCTTTTCTTAATAACTTTATGGCATCATACGATTCATCTCGGATTGTGTCGGAAAGATTTAAGGCACCGACTAAAGTCAGTCCATTATTTTCAACCGCCACAAATATCAGCGTGCCCTCCATTTGATTTAATGAATCTGGAGCGGTTAATCCCAGATCTTTCAAATATCCGGGGCTGGAAATTATTGTTTTTTTGTTATCAACGATTGCTTCTATGCCCCTGCCTTTTATTGCTTTAAAACTAGCTACTTCTAGTTTCCCAATTTTTTTGTTTTCCGCTTCAGCAATTATCGCTCTAGCAATAGGATGTTCGGAATTTTGTTCCAAAGCTGTAGCGATTTTTAAAATTTTGTCTTCGCTATAATTATTGTCCAAAGCATAAATTTTTTTTACACTGAATGTTCCCTTGGTTAATGTCCCAGTCTTGTCAAAAATAATTGTTGTTATTTTTCTTGCGTTTTCAAAAGCCGTCCGATTTCTAATTAAAAGTCCGTTTTGGGCCGATATGGTCGTGGAAATCGCCACAACCAAGGGCACTGCCAATCCAAGAGCGTGAGGACAAGCAATAATAAGGACTGTGGCTGTCCGTTCTATTGCAAAGGCGATATCCTTGCCCAAAACAAGCCAAGTTACAAAAGTTATCGTTCCAATTGTGAGAGCGATGAGTGTCAGCCAAAATGCCGCTCTATCGGCCAAAAGCTGGGTTTTTGATTTTGAACTTTGGGCATTTTTCACCAGTTTTATCACTTTAGAAAGATATGTCTCCTCGCCCACGCCCTCCACTCGTATTTCCAACGAACCCTCCTCCGTAATAGAGCCGCCAATGATTTTAGAATTTATTTCTTTTGAAACTGGTTTAGCTTCGCCAGTAAGCATTGACTCATTCACAAAACTTTCTCCTTTTGCTACAATCCCGTCAGTTGGAATTTTCTCGCCTGGTTTTACTAAAATTATGTCTCCCCTTTTAAGCTCGCCAACATCCACATCAATCATTTCATTGCCTTTTTTAAGATGGGCTTTGTCGGGAATAAGTTGAGACAATTTCTCCAGGGCTCTTGACGCCCCCATTGCTGATTTCATCTCCAGCCAATGTCCCAAAAGCATAATATCAATCAAGGTGGCTAGTTCCCAAAAAAATACTTCGCCCCCAAGTCCAAAAGTTACCGCCAAACTATAAAAATATGCCACAGAGATAGCCAAAGAGATAAGCGTCATCATTCCTAACGCTTTATGCTTGATTTCTCCCACCGCGCCGACAAGAAATGGACTGCCACCAAAGAAAAAAACAAACGATGAGATTAATAATAAAATTATTTGGTCGTTTGGGAATCTGAAAGAAATATTCAGCAAATCTTGAATGAACGGAGAAAGAAACAAAATTGGCAAAGTCAAAGCCAAGGAAACATAGAATTTTCTTTTGAAATTTTCAATGGAATGGCCGGCGTGTTTATTATACCCTTCTTCCTGATCGTGATTATGTTTCATTTCTGCCATAGGCGAAGAATGGTTCATTTTCTCATGGTTATGATGATTGTGTTCCATAATTTTTATTTAGCAGCTCTACTATAGAATATATAACATAGCGACGGGACAAGCATCATTTGAAGTATTGGGGTTAATCCCACGTTAAGCAAAGGGGCAATCGGCATCATGGAATTATATCCCCACCTGCCAGTCGTAAGAGAATATTTTTCAACAAGAACCGCTATAATAAGACCCGTAATAATTAATGATACAAGCCTTTTTGTATTATATCTATCATTAAAAAATTTATTTCCAAAGATAAGGCGGTTTATCATAAAGATAATAGCAATTATTACTATATCTCCCAAGCTAGCCATAAGATGTACTTTTATTAACCCGCTTGTTCCGGAATAATGTGGTGTATACAAAAAGGCTTGAGAAATTTCCCAGACAAAATTTAAAATAAAAGTTATTATTAAAAAGATTGCTATTCTTTTCATATTTATATCATACTAAAAAATCCCAACCCTTACGAGGGGAAAAAAATCAAGCCTTTATGGCTTGAAAAATTAAGGCTCCGAATGTGAGCAATGTTAGGAACATTTTCGAGAGACAAAATAAGTACATTCTTATATACCTGATTCGAGAAGTTTCGCTAACTCATAAACTTACCCCGCATCGCTACTCACTATTGTTGCAGCAGTTTATTAAAAGTCATCTACTCCTGCCTTATAGAGGACAAGCCATAATATCAACGCGACAAACATGATAACCAAGTGAGCAAAAGCAATCCCGTAAAAAACCCGTCGCCTCTTAAAAAAAGAGTAGGCCATGACCGGTATTGATATATAAAATACGGTCTTATTATAAGGAAGGAAGATTACCATGGCTAAGAAGGTAATAAAAAAACTAAGTAAAAATTCTTTTTTTGCTGAGTTGTGCTGTAAAGTCATCTAGTTGTAGAGGGTATTAAATATTTTATAATATGCTAAGCGATATTTATTTGCATGCCCCAAGCTCATTGCCTTGACCATCTATCCAATATTGTCCCCTAGCTTCACATTGTTGTTTTAATTCTTGTCTTATCTGTTCTGGGCTTTTAGAGAAGTTATAACCCCTTAATGGTTTATCAATTATGAAAAAAGTTATTAGCAAAAATATAATGGCGATCACTTTTCCTGTTTTTGAATAAAAAAATATGATTGCAATTAGGTAAAAAAATAGTAAATCAGGTATTATAAAGTGGTATTTCAAAAATCCAGAGGCTAAAAAAGGCAAGCTGAGAGCGAAAAACTTAAAAGGGAAACCGACCCCCTCTCTTATTCCAAGCTTAAAATCTACTACTTGAAAAAGAATAAAAAAAGAGAAGCACAAAATAATTTTACCTAAGGTTGGCCTTAATAGTTTTTTTAGTTCCATATATAAGCGTAAGAAAGGATGCCTCAAAAAAGACTTCTTGGCTGCGGGGGAAGGAATCGGACCTTCATACCGGCTTCCAAAGAGCCGTGTCCTACCATTAGACGACCCCGCAATTTTTATAAATACCTTCTATCCATCCTGCTATTTTTCTGTTTAGGTTTGTACTTTTAGCAATAGTAATTCTTAATAATCCGCAGTAATTTTCACCAACATTTTTTCTTTTTGTATTTATTTTATTTTTCTTCCAGACAATTTGCTTAAATCGAGATATCGGAAAATCTGTTATTTTTGACCAATACTTCTGGATTTCTCGTTCTCTTTTAACAGCAGTCTCGTGCAAATAAATTGAGAAAGTGATATCGCTAGGCAAAACCTGACAACATTTCTGGAGCCATCCTAAAAATATTTTTATCATCCGCGGGTCTGAATTGCCAAATTGAACTCTTGTCCCTCTTTGATGCTCTTTGGATCCCTCGGCCCAATAAAGAGCTACTCCGATAAGCCAAAGATCTCTTTTGCTTATTGCCCTTATTTCTCTTTTCGCCGCGGCTTTTATCTCTTCCGTGATTTTAATACGTTTTTCCCTACACGTCTGTTGCGCCTTAAATTGTGCTTGTCTCCGTTTTTCGGTTAGACGCTGTTTTTGTTTTTTAGCCAGACTAACGTCTTTTAGCCACACCGACAATGTTGATTTCGCAACTGGCAACAATTTCAAAATCTCACTATATGATAAACCTCGTTTTCTATATCTGATAGCTAAATTTTTTCTTGTTCCTTTTTTATCATAAACCACAGTTATTATCTTCTTTATTATATAACTGTGGTTCGGATACATCAAGTCCGTTTGTTCTCTAGTATCTCCACAATCACCAATTCTAGCGGCAGTTGCGGAAATACGGCAGATTTGATCTGGTTCTCGGCGTCAATAAATAATCTAACTAGCTTAATTAAATCCGTAGCGGAAAATTTTTGCCCCTGCTCTAAAATATTTTTTAGTTGCTCTTGCGTAAATTCTGGCGCCACGAGATTTTTAAATTCGTTTATCTGTGATTCAGCAGCGGTTTTTAAAATCATCATTTTCCGGAAATAATTTATCAAAGATTTGGCAAATTGCGATAAATCATATCCTTCTTCGGCGATTTTATTAATAAAGACAATTGCTCCGGCCGCGTCTTTTTTGACAATAAAATCAACCATTGAGACTACTGCCGAAATATCAACTGTTCCCAAAATCGTTTGCACTTCTTCTAACGTTATTTCTTTATCCTCCATCGCCATCACTTGCCCTAAAAGTGATTCGGCATCTCTAACTCCGCCATCAGCGTTTAAAGCAATCAACTCCAGCGCCGCCTGGTCAATTTTTATTTTCTCTTCTTTGGCAATAAATTTTAAACGTTCAACTAAATCCGGCAAAATCAATTTATGAAAATCAAATCTTTGGCAGCGCGAAATAATGGTTTGCGGCATTTTATGGATCTCGGTTGTGGCTAAAATAAATATGGCATGCTTTGGCGGCTCTTCCAAGGTTTTTAATAACGCATTAAAAGCCTCGCGCGTTAACATATGCACTTCGTCAATAATGAAAACTTTGTATTTTAACCGCGTTGGGCTAAATTTTATTCCTTCGCGCAATTCCCTTATTTCATCTATGCCGCGATTGGAGGCGGCATCAATTTCTATTAAATCAAGGCTTCTGCCCGCGTTTATTTCTTCACAATTGTCGCATTTATTACAGGGCTCATAGCTATGTCCAGAGCTTGTCGAAGGACAATTAACTGCCTTCGCTAAAATTCTGGCCACAGTTGTTTTGCCGGTTCCTCGCGGGCCGGTGAAAAGATAAGCGTGCGCGGTTTTGCCCAAAACAATCGCATTAGTTAAGGTTTTAATAATGTGCGACTGATTAACAACCTCCCCAAAGCTTCTGGGGCGATATTTGCGATATAAAACGAGATTTTCCATAGGGAGTAATCGCAAATATACGAATCTGGAATAATATACCGATATACGAATTCGTATAGATCTGTATATTCGTATATTTGGGATAATTCGTATATTCGTGATTACTCCAATATTAACTTAAAACCAAAAAAGGCGCAATTTATATCGCGCCTCTTATCATCCCACAAAATAGCTAAACAATCTTTCTCTGTTCCGGCTCAGACGGCGCGATGATAGACGGTTCGGGCTTAGCGGCGTCTTTTTGGTCAAAAACAATAAATTTATAACCAATAAAGTTCCAAAGAAGCGATAGGGCAGTCGCGGCTGCTTTAGCAAGATTTGCCCAAATAGCGGGGCTTAAGTCGAAAAACGGATTGATATAAGTTGTAATTAGATAAACCAGCCCGCTGTTTACGCCAAGCCCGATAAGGCTCACGATCATAAATTGCGTAAATTCCTTACCCACGCTCTCTTTCTGAGCTTGAGATTCGCGAGCCTCTTTAAATGTCCAGAAACGATTCCAAGTATAGGAATTGGTAATAGCGATCACAAAAGAAATAGCGTTAAATAAAATTATATATTCCCCCTTATAAATGCCGGACTGCCACATCAGAATATTAAGTATCTCAAAATCAATGAGAGTATTGAGGCCGCCTACCAAAACATATTTGACGAACTGATAAACAATTTTTATTTTTTTACCAATCAAAAATGCGACATAAAGCCCGAAAGAACACAAAATCGGCAAAATTATTATTAAAGCCCACAGATAAGGAATCTGCTTTTCTATAAAACCGATTTTAAGCGCAATAATAACCAAAAGGGCAACTACCAGCCCGATAATTAAACTTGATATAAAATCTCTTTTTTTGAAAGTAATTTCTTGATTCATAATTGCGTCTTTTTAAAAATTATTAAAGTTTTTGCGCTATTGTATTAGTATTTGTGACAGCTGACTTGCCACGATTTATTATCTCTTCTTCTACTAAATTTTTATCACGCCCGTATTTTAGACGGGATAATTGTTTAACGGCCTGAGTTTTTGTCAAGTCGCCCTTTTGAGGCGGATAAATTTGGATATTAAACGGCAGAGAAGTTGCGCCATTAATTAATAGTTTAACATACGCGTTATAATTATCAATGTTTATTAAATCATTCTGATTAAAAACCGGCTCAAATTGTTTAACCAAAAATTCGGCATCAGTCGCGCCGACCCGAAAAGAAATCATCGAGCCGACATTGCCAAAAACAGAAGACTTTATTTTATCGGCTAGCTGACCGATAAACTGATGCGCAATAATTAAATTTAAGCGATATTTTCTGGCTTCAGATAAAATAGTGGCAATGCTCTCTGTGGCAAAATTTTGAAATTCATCAATATAAAGATAGAAGTCCCGCCGCTCTTCTTCGGCAATATCAATCCGCGAAAAAGCGGCCATTAAAAGCTTGCCAACATTTATCAATCCCAAAAGACTACTATTTATATCGCCTAGCCTCCCTTTTGACAAATTAACTAAAAGTATTTTTTTGTTATCAATAATCTCACGATAATTAATGCTGCTTTTTGCCTGACCGATAATTGGCCGCATATAATCGTTGGCGATAAAAACATTGAATTTGGAAGTAATATAAGGAACCATATTTTGCAGGGAAGCTTCCCCGCCTGCTTTTTCTGCTTCTTTTTCCCAAAAATCTTTGACTACCGGATTTTTACATTTAACCAATAGCCTTAAACGAAATTCCTTGTCCGCTAAAACTTTTGGCACCTCCATTAATGTTACCTGCTCTTGCGGATCATCCATCAAAAGCAAAAGGGCATTTCGGGTATATTGCTCAAACATCGGGCCGCCGGTTGTCCGCAAATCATAAAGTTTGTCAAAAATATTTATTAATTCATTGACAATAAAAGTTTTTTGCTCGGGGAATCGGCCGTCATATTCAAGCATATTTAAACCAACCGGCCGTTCTAAATCCGCCGGGTCAATCAAAATTATATCTTCCGCTCTATTATCTGGCGTTAAGCTTAAAATCTTTTCCACTAAATCGCCGTGCGGGTCAATTATACCAACGCCTTTGCCGACCAAAATATCCTGCATTGCTAAATTACAAATTAAATTGCTTTTGCCAGTTCCTGTTTGACCAATTAAATAAAGATGGCGCCGCCTGTCATCTTCCGCTAATTTGACTTCTAGCTCAGCCCCCCTGAAAATATTTTTCCCTAGAATCAATCCTTCTTTTGATAAATTGGTTGGTGCAGCTGCTTGTTTGGCTTTTAGAAATTTAACCTGCGGCGCGGAAAGGTTGGTCTGCGGCAGATGAAAAAGACTGGTTAGCTCTTCGGTGTTTAAAAGCATTCTTTGGCGCTGGCTAAAAAACCGAAAAGAAAAATTATAAATAAGTTTTTTTAAAGCGCGGCCGGATAATCTTTTAGCTTTGATGCTATTAAAATTCGGATGGTTAAACTGGGAAAATGCGCCTTCAAGATGCGACAAAATCTCGTCAGCCTCAATCTTCGTTGGGGCAGAAGCCAATAATCTAACATTGACATCGAAACCAATTTTGCCGGCCTTTTCTTCAAGCGCTTTTATCTGTTCCTGCTGCATTGGGGTTAAAGTCGGGAGCGGCGGAGTTGGTTGCTGAGGTTTTTTAGAGGTTAGTTCTAACCCTTTTGACGCCGCCTTTACTAATGTTGTTGCTTTTTTAGCCTGCTCAAAAGTTCTATTTTTTTGCATTTCTCTGGCAATTTTTAAAGAGCGCTTTCGCCAATTAGAAGAAGTGGATTTAAAAACAATCTGAATCGCAGCGCCTTCTCCTATCTCATCTAATTTACTGAAAGAATTAACAATTTCTGATAACGGATCGCTTTCCAACGATTTGTATGTTTTAAAAGGGAGATAATAATTTTTCGTTAAAGAAAGGAAGGAACCAGAAGAGGCGCCTTGTGGATTAAAAATATTGTAGTCGCGGATACGATCAATTTGAGCTTCCGGGAAAAAACCATGAATTTGTTTTTCAAGCATATTTTGCAATCTTTTTGGCGCGGCCAAATAAAAAGAAATTTCCTGGCCAAAATGCGGCACCGCCATTTCAAAAACAACAGTCAAGGGCCCATAGACAAAAGCGTCTTTGGCTGATTGTTTAAATCCGGTTAAGGCCGAGTAAAGCTGCTCCATCACAGCGATCACTTCTTTTTCGCTTTTTTGGGGCGATCCTTCCTGTTTTTGGGCGCGAGGCAATGAAATCAAAAACAAGCCCATATTTAGGGCTCTAAAAACGCTTCCCTTGCTTCTTGCCGCTTCATAAACAAGCCATAGACCAAGCAAAGCCGCGCAAAAAGCTAAACCAATCGTTATAGGGACTAGAATTAGATTGAAATCCATCTGAAAAATTTCTAATTGACCTAATTTCTAATTGATTTAATCAAATCCCAATGATTCAATAATTAATGCTAAATTAATTCCGGGATTTGGGTATTGGGAATTTTTTAAAATAATTAGGTTAATTAGAATAATTAGAAATTTCCTAGCTCTCTTTCAGTTTTCCTTTTTCAACCAGCTTCTGATAAAGCTCATCTATTAAGGTGTCGTGGAATTTATCAATAAGATACGGGTCTTCCGAAGCTTTGGCCGCTTGAACTGCTTTATCTATGCCCTGCTCAAAAGCCATATCAACTAGAATTTTTAACTGCCGGTCTTTGCTTGCATCGCTTAAATCGTCGCTAGCCGCAGCTTGCGGCGACGGTCCGGGAACAGGCAACACAGAAGGCTCGATTTTTTGCTGAGCTGGAGCTTCTTCTGTTTTTTCTTTTTCTACTTCTGGAACCAAAAGGGTCTCTGGCAAAACAGACCTTTCAATTTTTGGCTCTGCGCCCTTTACATTTTCAGTTGGTTCGCGATAAGGATCAGGCATTCTTTGAAAATATCTAATTTCCAATTTCTAATTTCTGATAAAGATCCCAATGACTAATGTCAAAAAATTCAGGCATTTAAAAATTAGATATTTATTGGATATTGGATATTGGAAATTATTTAGGTCAATTAGAAATTAGGTTAATTAGAAATTCAGCTTCTTCACGTGTTCTATCACTTCTTCCTTGAATCTAATTACTTCCTCATCAGTTATCTCATCAATATTTGGGACTTTGGAAATTAAAAAACGATAGATTTCCTGTTCGTTTTCCTGGCCTAAAAGTTTATCAAATTGTTCTTTGTCATCCAACGAAAGACTCTTTATCACGCGCAAAAGAACCCTTTTTTGAATTAAGTCGCTCATTTTGCCAAGAAGTTCCAGCTTCCGCTCTTCGGGCAAATTATCTAAGCCCAGCTCGGTTATTATATTTTTTTTCAAAACTTCAGCGTTTTGAGTCATAAATTTAAAACTAGCGAGTAGCGAATATAAAATTAGTTAAACTTTGGTTAAAAGTCTAACTTTGAGTATTTAAATATTATTGCGCGTTTTGCATTTCAAAAAAATCAGCCACGCGCCACTGTTCATATTCATCGCCTAGCAAAGCGCGTAATTCATCCTCTACCTCTTCTGACTTTTCATGTAAAAAAGGCTCTATCATTTTTTCAATCTGACCCTCTTTGTTTATCTCTAATGTTTCTCTTTCAAACATAGGCATTTCCTTTCTTTGTTTAAAAATTATTTTATCTGCTTTAATTATCGCAGAAATAAATAGAATTAACAATCGCCTTAAATTAAAGTTATCCACAAAGATACTTTATTTTCATAGTATAATTAATGTAACTAAGCATTAACTCTTTATAACAAAAAAATGTCTAACTTAACCTCAAAGCTTCTTGCCGGTTTATTGCTCCTTTTTATGTTTGGCGTGGCATATTTTTCCATGCTTGACGATTCAGCCATTATGGACGAGGTGGCTCATTTGCCAGCTGGCTATTCTTACATTGCCAAGCAGGACATGCGTATAAATCCCGAGCATCCGCCTTTGATAAAAGATTTGGCGGGGTTATCGGTTTTTGCCTGGTCAAAAATTTCGGGCGCAAAAATTAACTTTCCTTCAGAAATCAAAGCCTGGACGCAAGAAACTAATAGCCAATGGGACTTTGGATTTGATTTTTTATATAAAGAAGGCAATCCGACTGAATCAATGATATTTTTTGGCCGCCTGCCAATGCTTTTTATTTTATTAATTCTTGGCATTTATATTTTTATCTGGACCAAACAGCTTTGGGGAAAAAAAGCCGCGCTCTTGGCCTTATTCCTTTTTAGCTTTTCGCCAACCTTCATCGCTCATGGCCGCTTTGTAACAACAGACGTTGCCGCTGCTGCCGCATTCTTTATAGGAATATATCATTTTATCGCCTGGCTAAAAAAACCGACAGCTTTGAATTTAATTACTGCCGGCGTTGTTTTTGGGTTAGCCCAACTGGCTAAATTTTCCTTATTTTTACTTGTGCCGCTTTTTGTGGTTTTGATTGTCGCCTGGATAATTATAAAAATTGCCCGCGCGCAAGAAACATCTCCTAACATAAAAGATCTTTTTGACGCCACACCAAAGCAAATTATTAAAGATTCTTGGCTAAAAATCAGCTGGCGCTATATTGGATGTTTTATTTTGATTTTAATAATCGGCTACGGACTCGTTGTCACGCCAGTCTATTATTTCCATATTAAAAATTATCCGATTGAGAAGCAGACCCAAGACATAAAACATATTTTGTTAGCTGACGGAGAGTTTTTAACAAATGAGGCGCTTGGCAATTGCAAAGATCCGGCTCTAATCAAAAGATGTCCTTCGGAAATTGCTTTATGGATGGCTGATGAGAATCCTGCGTTGCGTGCCGTCTCTCAATATATGCTTGGTTTAATTATGGTTTTTCAGAGGGCCAGCGGCGGCAATACCACTTATTTTATGGGCGAGGTTTCAAATTTGGGCTGGCCATCTTATTTCCCGACGGTCTATCTTTTAAAAGAGCCCCTCGTTCTCCATATTCTGACAGCTCTGGCACTGATTATCTTTGCCGCAAAACTATTAAAAAGAAAAAAGGATGTTGCGCTAAAAGAAAGATCATTGTTAAAAAGATTTTTATCTTGGGTTAGCCTGAATTTTGAAAGCATTGCGATGATTTTATTTGTCGCTTTTTACTGGACTACCAGCATAACTTCGCCATTAAATATCGGTGTTCGGCATGTATTGCCGACATTTCCCTTCATTTATGCTTTGGTTTCCGCGCAAGTTATATCTTGGGTCAGAAAGAAAAAAGACGAGCATAAATTTTATACCGTCTTTAAGCTCGCGCTACTTTTTGTTTTAATCGCTCAAATGGCTATTTCAGTTATTGCTGTTTATCCATCTTTCCTGGCATATTTTAATGAAGTAGTTGGCGGGCCAAAAAATGGTTACAAATACGCGGCTGATTCTAATTTAGATTGGGGACAAGATTTGAAAAGATTAAAAAACTGGACTGATGAAAACGGCATTAATAAAATCTATGTCAACTATTTTGGCGGCTCAATGCCAGAATATTATTTGGGAAACAAATTCCAGCCATGGTGGGGAGAAAGGAATCCGTCGGACTTAAAGCCGGGCGACTATTTAGCAGTTTCTGCTACATTCCTGCAAGGCGGCCGAGGCAAAGCTGTGCCGGGATTCAACCAGCCAACGGAGTTTTATAAATGGCTTGATAAATACGAACCAGCAAAGATAATTGGGCATTCGATATTTGTTTATAGAATGCCTTAAATCAATAATTAGACATAAATTAAAAAATCCATTCTAGGGATTTTTTAATTTATAATAAGCCCGATTCTCCACTCTTAAATCTATATAATCAAGCAAAGGTCTTTTTTCTTTTATTTCGTCATTTAAAACGCGCTTCAGAGCGTTAATCTGAGAAGAAACAGAATTATCAATATTAAGAAAAATTCGCCAGCCATCTGGCGCTAGAATTTCCAAATCGCCAATAGATTTTGATTGAACTACAAAATCCGTCAAATTTAAATTAGCTACGGCTAATTCTTTTTTCGCGTTTAAAATAAAGCTTAATATTTTTGAATCCGCTGCTATATCTTTAATGGAAATAACGGATTCTGTCTGTGAATAAACAGTCGGCACTTCCCCACCGCTTAAAATCGGAGCTTGCGCAAAAGCAAAACCTGTCTCGTCTATAAAAAGACAATTTTCTATTCTGGCATCGGCTAAAGAAAAAATTGGCTCTGAACTTGTCGCATTTGATTCCCCTTCCGCAACCAAAACAGGCTCCGGTATTAAAACGCGGCACCAAATAGCCGCTGGCTTTCTTTGTTCTGCTTTAATGCTTATTGAATGGCCTCTTAAGTCTTTTACAAAAGACAATTTTTTTATTTCGGGAAAATTATCCAAAAGCGAGTTTCTTATTTCCGGTTCGGGCAATAAAACAAAATTGTCTTTAGGAATTTTATTAAAAAATTTCTTTTGCAAAATTTGGTTGCCTATTTCTTGTGCCTCTTTCGCTTTGGCTTCGCTAAAACCATCCAGATTAATTTTTTTGACCTTCAGGATTGGTGAAAAAATTGCTAAATAAGCTGTTCCGCCAGCCAGAAAAAAAATAATAACCACCCAAAAAATCAAAACCCGCCAATGGCGGTTTTTTGGTTTCTTGGATTTCCCAATATAATCAGGTTGGGAATAATATTTTTTGGTCTTAAATCCGGCCATTGGGAGTTTGTTATTTTTTACCGATCTTCTCAAATCCTGTATATTTAACCAGTGCTTCCGGAACAACAACGCTGCCATCTTCTTGCTGGTAGTTTTCCAGAATTGCAATCATTATCCGGCCAGCAGCAAAAGCAGTGCCGTTTAATGTATGGACAAATTCCGATTTTTTGCTAACAGAGTTTTTATATTTAATATTTAAGCGCCGCGCTTGAAAATCTGTACAATTGGAAGTAGAATGAGTCTCGCGGAATTTATTTTCTGAAGGAATCCAAGTTTCTATATCAAAGGTGGCCGAAGATGGCCGGGCAAAATCAACTGAACATAATTGCGTAACTCGATAAGGCAATTTTAAAACTTGCATTAATTTTTCTTCCATTGAAAGCAAAAGTTGGTGTTCTTTGACTGAATCCTCGGGTCGACAAAAAGAAAACATTTCTATTTTATCAAACTGGTGCACCCTTAAAATGCCTTTTGTGTCTTTACCGTAAGAGCCGGCTTCGCGCCGGAAACAAGTTGAAAATCCCGCATAGCGAATCGGCAAATCATTTTCTTCCAAGATTTCATTCATATGCATTGGCCCGATTGATTGCTCGGACGTGCCGACTAGATACAGGCTGTCTTCTTCAAAAAAATACCTTTCTTTTTGGTCTGCCTCGCTATCAATATATCCCATCGCTTTCATTGCTTCGGTTTTTATCATCACCGGCGGAATGATGGGTTTAAAATTCTCCTTTATTAAAGTTTCCATTGCTAATTGCACCAGCGCAAATTCAAGCATTGCGGCCTCATTTTTTAGATAGCCAAACCGACTGCCAGAAACCTTAGCCGCTCGCTCGGTGTCGATCAAATCAAACTCCGCGGCAATTTCCATGTAATCCTTTGGCTCAAAATCAAAATCCGGCTTTTCTCCAACCTCTCTTAAAACAACGTTATCATTTTCATCTTTGCCAAGGGGCACATCCGGCTGCATCATATTTGGCACAGCCAGCATAATGCTATTAAATTTTTCTTCTACCTCTTTCAGCTCGGACTCCAATTCCGCCATTTCCTCTTTTACCTTTTTCATCTCGCTTATTTTTTCGTTTCTTGTTTTCTCGTCTTTTTCTTTAGCGATTTCTTCACTAACCTTATTTTGCTCTGCGCGCAAACTCTCAACTTTCTGAATTAACTCCCGCCTTTTTTCATCCAATTCCAAAAGCGCGTCAATATCAATATCTACGCCGCGCGCTTGCGCATTCTTTTTAACCTTCTCCTTGTTTTCTCTGATAAACTTGATGTCTAGCATATTAGTTTAATATTACAAAAGAACCTAAAATAGGTCAAATGAATAAAAAAATAAGGGAGCCTTAATGCTTCCCTTATTTAGAAAAGTTATTTCATTTTATATTCAGCAGAACCTTAAGGAACAGCGACCGCCGCTAATGCGTTCTTCTTCTCTCTCAAGAAAAAATCTTATAGCTTCGATCATCCGAACCCAAGATCCACAGCAATTCCATCTACGAATAATTACAGAGGAAGACGAACAAAGGTGGCGGACAAAAGAAAATTCTACAACTCCGTCCGCCTCCAGAAAAGATAAAAGCTTTTCATAATCTTTTTCGGGTATTTCTGTTGATTCTTTGCGATAATCTTTCTTTATTATTTCTTTTACTTCTGGTTTAACGCCTAGCTGTTCAGCCGCATAAAGAATTTGATCCTTCTCCATCAAGTCGAAACGCTCCGAAAACGTGTGCGGCTTTGTGTGTGCAAAGGGAATAATATAATCATTAAAATCCAACACTCTATTAGTTTTATCGCTTATTACGCTATGTATAACTGTCATAAAACCCCCTTTTTGTTATGAAAATTGTTTACTTCAAATAATCCAGTAATTTATTAACAACCATAAAACAAGCAGGTGGAATGAGCTGTCCACGACCGCATAAACCAAACTGGTAAAACTTATATCAAATTCCCGCAATACATCTCTGGAATTAAAGGCAGACTCGAATGTCCGGCCCCTTATAAGCTTCAACCATAAACTTGCCAGCAATACTCTGTCTATTATCCAATGCGAATGTAAGACTACTAGAAAAATAAAAAGGTCGCAAACCGCCCACAAAGAAAAATAAACCGCGACTGCATAAATAGTAGAATGCAGATAACAAATTCCAATCCCTCTCCATCCCGGCTCCATCTTGTTCAAAGCCATCTTTTTGGTCTGGAACCAATAATCTCCGGCAAAATGACCAAACAACGCCCAGATAAATAGCTCAGCGGCCATATTAACCTCCTCTCTGAATTATTATAGAACTAAAAACAGGTTAGCTTAATTGGATTATCCTTGTCAATAGAATCGCGAAAATAAGTATCGATAATCCTCGCTGCCAATTGTGCCAATACGTAGCGATCACTACGTATTGGCACAATGTATCATTGCTACCACGATCGAACAAAAATGATACAAATATAAAACCACCTCCGCGATATCGCCTTGGTGGTTAAATTGATAATTCTTTGATTCTTTGATTTTTTATCCTTTTTACCTTTAAAAATTCTGTTTGCGCCACTACTTCTTCAAAAACTTTTTCCATGTCTCCCACGACAAAAAATATCAGTTTAGCTCCTCGAGGTTTTGGCAGCCTTGCCTGTCTTATCAAAGGAAAAACTCCCCATCTATCACAGAATATCCCGCCGCGCCATTTTTCTTTCAAAAAAATCACCTCCTTTTTAAAGAACTGGTAATTTATTGGCTTTCTTTACTCCGCATTGTTGGAAATAAGATCACTTCCCTTATATTAGAGTTATTTGTTAAAAGCTGAATTAATCTATCAATACCCATTCCCCAACCAGCAGCTGGCGGCATACCATATTCCAAAGCATCAATAAAATCCTGGTCAAAACGCTGGATTTCTTCATCTCGCCCCATCTCTTGTTCTCTCATTCTTTTTTCCTGTTCTCGCGGATCATTTAATTCTGAATATGCATTAACTATTTCCATTCCGCCAATAATCAGTTGGAATCTAGCAACTTCTTTAGGATTTTCTGGCAGGCTTTTTGCCAATGGCGACATTTCCAAGGGATGATTAATAACAAAAGTTGGTTGGATAATTTTTAGCTTAATGGTTTTGAAAAGCTCATCAATCATTTTATGACGCGGAGTATTTTTTTCTATTTTTTCTCCTGCCTTTTCCAGAGCGTTCACTAGCTCTTTCTCGTCTGCTTCTCCAATATTAATTTTATAATGCTCTGAAATTAAATCGCGCATTGAAATTCGTTTAAACGGCGTGGCAAAATTAATTTTATTCTCCTGAAATTCTATCTCCAGCTCAGGCACTAAAAGATTGAACATTTTTTCGGTAAACTCCATTAATTGTTCGTAATCAGCGTAGGCCCAATAAAATTCAAGCATTGTAAAATCGGGGTTATGAGATTTATCCATTCCCTCATTTCTAAAACAGCGGCCAATTTCGTAAACTTTCTCAAAACCGCCAACCAGCAATCTCTTTAAATAAAGCTCCGGCGCCACCCTTAAATACAAATCCATATCAAGCGCGTTAAGATGCGTTTTAAATGGCTTAGCTAGCGCTCCGCCAGGCAAAGGTTGCAAAATAGGCGTTTCTACTTCCATAAAACCTTCTGAATCAAGAAATTCACGCAGGCTTTTAATAATTTTACTGCGCATTAAAAAACACTCCTTAACTTCCTTATTCATCAATAAATCAAGATAACGCCTCCGGAATCTTTCTTCAACATCAGTTAAGCCATGCCATTTTTCCGGCAGCTGATTTAAAGATTTAGCCAGAATATTATATTTTTTTACTAACAAAGTCCGTTCGCCTTTTTGTGTTTTAAAAAGCGAGCCCTGCGCTTCAATAAAATCTCCGACATCAAAATTATCAATAAAAAATTGGTAATCTTTATCGCCTATTTCGTCTTTTTTAAAATAAATCTGGATTTGAGCTGAAGCGTCTTCTAAATTAGCGAAAGTTGAGCCGCCATGCTCTCTAATAGAACGCAAACGACCAATTAAAATTATTTCTTTTCCTTCTTTTTCCAAATTATCAAAGCATTCTAAAACATAATCTATAGATTTGCGCAAACCAGCCTTTATGGGAAAAGGGTTAATTCCAGCTGCTTTAATATTTTCTAACTTCTTTTGTCGGTCAGATTTTATTTTTTCCAACGACATAATTTATTTTATAGCTAGAATCTTATAGTTTATTTTTCCCTTAGGCGTCTCGACTTGAACCGTCTCCCCAACTTTATGACCTAAAAACGCCTTCCCTAAAGGCGACTCATTGGAAATTTTCCCTTCCGCAGGATTTGATTCTTCTGAACCAACGATGGTAAAGGTCTGTTTTCCCGCCTGAGAACTAACTTCAACTGTGCCGCCAATTTGAACAACAGAAGAACCCCCGTTTTTATTTATGACCATCGCATTTTTTAATACATCTTCCAACTCTAAAATTCTTCCTTCATTAAATGCCTGGGCTTCTTTGGCTTGGAGGTATTCGGCATTTTCCGAAAGATCGCCAAGCGCTTTTGCCTCTTCCAGCCTTTTAGCAATTTCTTGCCTTTTTAATTTTAATTCTTCAACTTCCTTTTTTACTTGCTCTAATCCTTCTTTGGAAAGATACTTCATAAAATATAGAGGCGAATTTACGCTAAATAAATCCACGCAAATTTACGCCAAATTTTTTGCGTTATTCTGGCGTGTATTTCCTTGGCGTTATTTTGCTTCTATTTATTTAAAATACCAATTAAAAATTTCTTTAGCTATTGGGACAGCAACAGATGAACCTTCGCCGGCGTCTTCCAACATAATAGCTAAAACAATCTTCGGATTATCGTAGGGCGCGAAGCCGACAAACCATGCATTTTCTCTTTCCTGCCCCGCAACCTGAGCAGTGCCTGTTTTGCCAGCGACCTTTACGGATAAATCGTCCAGAAATCTTGCCGAACCAGAAGTAACCGCCTCTCTCATTCCTTTTCTAATAACTGCTAGATTTTGAACACTAATAAAATTTTCCTTTAAAATCTGCGGCTCAAACACTTTGATATTATTTTTATCTGAATCCACAATTTTGTCAACTAGCCTGGGCACAAAAAGTTTTCCACCATTGGCAATTGAAGCGATCGCGTTTGCCATTTGCAAAGGCGTCACCAACAAATCTCCTTGCCCAATTGAAACATGATATGTATCCCCGATAAACCACGCCTCGTTCTTTGTTTTTTCTTTCCATTCGGGATCCGGAATCAATCCGGCTTCTTCGGAAATAAAATCAATCCCGCTTTTTACGCCCAAACCAAAAAGTTCTAAATATTTCTTTATTCTTTCAACTCCCAGACCCTCAATCCCGCCATAACCCCCGCCTATTGTATAGAAGTAGACATTACAGGACTGGGCAATCGCTGAGTAAATATTAACTACCCCGTGAGCTTTCCAGTCAGGAAAATTATAAATAACATTAGGGTTGTATTGATTAATAATTGAGATATTCCCCGAATCAAAAATAGTAGTGGAGGGCGTTACAATTTTTTCCTCAAGAGCAGCCGCGCCCAATAGCGGCTTAATAGTTGAACCAGAAGGATATTGACCAGAAACTACTCTATTGAACAAGGGCTTATCAGAATCTTTTAAAATCTTATCTAATTCTTCGGGCAAGGTATTCTGCTCAAAAACATTGCTGTCAAAGCTAGGAAAACTCGTCATTGCTAAAATATGCCCGTTATTTGGATCTAAAGCCACTGCTGCCGCTTTTGTTAAGTGTAGATCTTTGAGCTTTTGTGATATTGCCTGAAAAATTTTTTCCTGCAAATCCGAATCAATTGTCGTAACAATATTCTGGCCAGCTAGTTCCTCTTTTATTCCAAGCTCTTTGATTCGCTCGCCCAAAGAATCAACTTCTACTTGTTTTTCTCCAGCTTGCCCTCTTAATATTTCCTCATAAGAGGCTTCTAGCCCATTTTTGCCTATACGTTCTATTAGAAAATAATCCGGAAACAGCTCAACTTCTTTCTGGGTAAGCCTGCCGGTATAACCTAAAATGTGGCTGGCCGCTTCGCTGAGCGGATATTGACGAATAATGCTTTTTTCAATAGTTAGATAAGGAAAGTTGTCTTTCCTGGATTCCAATTCCAGAATTTTCTCTGGCGCCAGAGATGAGGCTAATAAAATGCGTTGGTTTTTTTCAAAATCGAAATTAATCAGTTCTTCATTAACTTTTTTTAGTTCCAAATCCAAAAGAAAACAGATTTGCTCAATCGCGTTATCCCTTTCTATTTTATTCTTTGGTAAATCTTGAGGCGTCAGCAAAACATCAAAACTCGGGAGATTATTAACCAGAGGTTTGAGATTTTTATCATAAATTAAACCGCGCGGTGCCAAAACTGGATAAATGCGCAGACTATTCCTTTTTGCTAAAACTAAGTAATTTTCGTTTTTAGTAATCTGAAAATAACCAGTTTGAAAAATTAAAATTATAATAGTTATTAAAATAGCACCAAAAAAAGAGAGGAAAACTCTTTTCTTAATCGGGATTTCAAATCTTTGGTCTAAAAGATCAACTGATTTTTGGGCATCAAGCAAAACCTCTTCAGGTTCAATGCTTTCTTTAAAAGACCGCTGGACTTTATAATTTTTAAAACCGGGCCAAAAATCCATAAGTTTTCTTAGCGATGATTAAAATGATTATGGCTAGTAAGGAATTTAGAATAAGTTCCGCAAGCCCAATTCTAAGTAAATTAAGCCAAGAGGGGATTTCTAATCCCAATCCAAATAAATGAAAAACCTCCAATAAAATTATGTTTAATGCGCTGTATAGAAAACAAGCAAAAATGATAAGCGAAGCCTGACCGAATAAATCTGTGGTTTTGAAGATATTTCGACCGATAAATTTAGCTGCCCAAAGGGTAAAAACAAAATTTAAAGCGTTAATCCCAAATGGCAGGCCCGAAAGAAAATCCATTAAAAGCCCGGCAACAAAAGCAAAAAATATAATAGATTTATCTTCTTTAATAATGGAGATAGATAAGATTGACGCCAGCAAGATGTTGGGGAAAACATTAAAAATAGATAAACGGGGCACAATGCTTATCTGTAAAACCGCAAGAATAAACAAGAATAAAAAAATAGTTATTTTTCGCATTCTTTAAAAAATCATTCGTTGCCCAAAATAACAAAAACAGTTTCTATGTCTTTATAATTCACGGCTGGCTCAATCTTAAATCTTTGAAAAGCCTCGCTAGGCAAAGAAATTTTTGCTTCCGCCTTGCCAATAATAAGGCCTCTGGGCAGATGTCCGTCAAGGCCAGAACTAATAATAATTTCTCCGGAGCTAATCTCTCTATCTGGCGGCACCATTTCCATAATCATGCCAACGCCATGATCGCCCTTAGCTACACCGCCAGCTCTGCCCTCCTGCGTCAACGCGGACACCAGGGAGTTAGAATCTGTTAATGATAAAACTTCACTAAAATTATCTTCTGTTTTCATCACTTTGCCGACTAAAAATCCTTCTCCAAAAATTACAGCCTGATTAATTTCCACCCCATCTTTGGCGCCTTTGTTTATTAAAAAATATTGGCCTAAATTTCCTGGGTCAAAACCAATAATATCAGCCATCGCAATTTTTGATTTTAGAGGTGGCTTAATCTCCAGTTGCTGACGCAAAAGACTATTTTCGTTTTCTAATTCGTAGACTTTCGCGGTCTTTAAGATAAGCTCCTGATTCTCTTTGGTTAATAACGTATTTTCTTTCGCCAAATCTTTTAAATTAATGATAATTTTTAATCCGCCGGAAGTTTTCTGGCCCAAAAAAATAAACGGCTTTGATATTAAAGACGCGGACTTAAAAATAATCGTTTTCGGCAAAGCTAGCCAGCCAAAAGAATTAAAAAAAATCAGCAAAATAATTATTGCTGTAAAGCTAATTAGGAGATAAATTTTAGAAAAGTTTTTTTTAGGCATCTAGGATGATTATTGAATAAGAAGGTCTTAAAACTCTTAATTAATTTCGGCTAACCATAGATTACAGCCGGTTACAGAATACAGATAAGTATAGGTATATAGACACTTGGTCATTCGTTTAACGTTCATCGGTTGCGAAACTTGTATCGTTTAGCGTCAGGCGTTATTCGTCAAAAAGACGTAAAACCTAACCGCTTGGCGAAACGAGCCTCGTAACCTTAACCGCAAGACGGCATTTATCCGTATATCTGTATAAAATCTGTATTCTGTAGCTATCTTGGCGGTTCCTGATATTGTGTTGAAACTAAAACATTTTTCAGCGCGTCTACATCTTCCAAAACAATTCCGCAACCGCGAACAACAGCAGTTAAAGGGTCTTCTGTAATCTTGACAGGCATCTGCGTCTCTTGGGCGACCAACCTATCTAACCCCCTCAATAGACTTCCGCCGCCAGCCAAGATAATCCCACGTCCCATAATATCAGCTACTAATTCCGGCGGCGCCTCTTCAATGGTTGAGCGCACAGCATTAACCAAGGTTTTAACCGAACGCTTCATCGCTTCCCTTATATGGTCAGAATTTACTATTACTTCTTTTGGCAAACCGGTGATTAAATCCCGCCCGCGCATTGAGGTTTCTACTTTATCCTCAAGCGCAAAGGCTGAACCAATAGCAATTTTTATGTCTTCGGCTGTTTTTTCACCAAGCAACAATTTAAATTCATCGCGGGCATATAAAATTATGTCCTCGTTTAGTTTGTCACCCGCAATTCGCAGGCTTCTGCAAACCACAACGCCCCCCAAAGAAATAATAGCCACCTCTGTTGTGCCGCCGCCGATATCAACTACCATATTGCCGGCCGCCTCTTGAATAGGCAGGCGAGAACCAATTGCCGCAGCCATTGGCTCTTCAATCAAATAGACGTCTTTGGCGCCCGCGCTTCTCGTTGCGTCCTCGACTGCCCGCTTCTCAACCTCGGTAACACCCGACGGGACGCCAATCACCACCCTTGGACGGGATAGAAACTTTAAACTCTGCTTGCGAACTTGATTAATAAAATAGCGAAGCATCTGCTCGGCCACCTCAAAATCAGAGATTACTCCCTCAACTAAAGGGCGGCTCGCGACAATATGTGCAGGCGTTCGGCCAACCATTTTTTTGGCTTCATCGCCAACAGCTAAAATCTGACCGGTCTTCTGATTAACTGCCACGACAGAAGGTTCGTTAATCACAATGCCGCGACCCTTAACATAGACCAATGTATTAGCGGTCCCAAGATCAATTCCTATGTCTCTTGAAAGTGAAGAAAAAAAATTATTGAGCATTAAATGAAGGCCTATGCAAGGCTTCTATAAAAATAATACCTATTCAGTATAACACCTTTATCCTAATGGTCAATTATTTGGATACAAAAAGCCCCTCGTTTTTGAGAGGCTCATTTTATCTATTCTCCGCTTACGATATTCCTTGCGCTGTTTTGTTTTTTTCTCTTGCTGAGGTGATAAAAAAAACATAAGGCGCTGATATAAAAGGAGAGGTAGCCGAAAAGAAAAATCAATTTATGATATTTTTCCCAAATAGGCCCCATAAATTCCGAGAAAACATCAACTATTCCCATTCCTTCCTGCCTCCTTTTACTATTTGGGTTGATATTTTTAGTATCCAATATTTAGTTTTTAAAAAACAAAAAAGACCGCTTCTACAAGGCCTTTATTTTTTAAGGATATCCCCTATGATAAGTTGCTAAAATATCCTTGTCAAATCTTTGATTGTTATTAAAACCATAAGGGCAATAAGCAAAGCAAAGCCGACCGTATTTGTAACCCGTTCAACTTTTTGGCTAACTGGCGAGCCTTTTATTTTTTCAATCGCCAAAAATAGAAGACGGCCGCCGTCCAAAGCCGGAAAAGGCAAGGCGTTTATAATCGCTAAGTTGATAGAAAGCAAAGCTGTTAATTGCACGATATAAACAAAACCGAGCTTTGCGGCTTGGGCTGTGATGTTAAAAATTCCAACCGGACCGGCTACTTCTATCCCTGCCTTACCCGAAATAAATAAATTTTTAATAATCTCGGCAAAAGTTATAAAAATTACCCCGCTTAAGTTTATGGTCGTTAAAAATCCCTGCCAAGGCGCCTGCCACCACGGATAGCTGACTTTCGCGACGCTAACCAATTCCACACCAAGAGCCCCTTCCCCAACAGGCGGATCTTCTCTTGGGATTATTTTAAATTCAAGCGCTGCATCTTGCCTTTGCACGGAAACAATAATTTCTTTTCCTCTATTGGCATCGGCAAATTCTCTAAATTGAACTACTCGCTTTATATTTTCAATCTTACTGCCATCAACGGGATTTGATAAAGCAATGATTTTATCAGCTGGCTCAATGCCTGCCAAAGCAGCCGGAGAATTTGGGGCGATGCCAATTATTTCCAAATGCGCCTGAGGAAAATTATCAATTTCCTCCTCGTTTAAAGCTGTCGGAAATCCGATATAATGAACCGCGCCAAAAAAGATAACTGCCAAAACAAAATTCATAAATACTCCGGCAAAAAGAATAGCGGCCCGTTGGGAAATTTTTTTTGAGCCAAAAGAACGTGGGTCTTTTTTTTCTTCGCCATCCTCGCCATGAATTTTTACAAAACCGCCTATGGGAAGCGCGTTTAAAGAATAAATCGTTTCGCCGCGTTTTATGCCAAAAACTCTTGGCGGCAGGCCAAAACCAAATTCATCAACTCTGACGCCGTTTCTTTTGGCAACCACAAAATGACCAAGTTCATGGATAAAAACAAGCAAGCCTAATATTAAGATGAAGACCAAAATAGTTAAAAACATAAAAAGTGAATTCTCAAATTAACCTAATTGACCTAATTCCTAATCAAACCCCAAATCTCAATGCCTAAATTAATATAGAACTAAGGAATTCGATGCTCTATTGAAAATTAAAGATTGAGCATTGGGGATTATTTAGGTTAATTAGAGATTAGAGCAATTAGGAATTTCATAATTATACCGTGAGTATCTCCTTCTCCTTCTTCTCTCCAATCTCTTCTATTTTCTCGTTGTACTCATCAACAACTTTTTGGAGCTCTTCTTTCCCCCTAAATTTATCATCCTCGCGGATTTTGCCTTCTTTTGCCAGATCCTGAATTTGCTTCCAGGCCTCTTCTCTTGCCAGACGGACAGAAATTCTGGCTTCCTCCAATTTTTGACGTAAAGAC
The DNA here is from genome assembly GCA_016208745.1 of Candidatus Portnoyibacteriota bacterium. Lineage (GTDB taxonomy): Bacteria > Patescibacteriota > Minisyncoccia > Portnoybacterales > GWB1-42-6 > JACQXN01. Next base: position 65,978 of record JACQXN010000006.1, read on the forward strand.
TTTACCATTTCTTTGCGCGTTTCCTCGCTTGGAGCAGGCAGGTTAATTCTGATGGAATCGCTGTCAATTGCCACGGACAAACCCGGCACTGAACCAACAATCGCCTTTTCAATATTTTTTATAATTGTCTTATCCCAAGGCTGGATAATCAATGTCCTCGCCTCCTTAATATTTATGGCCGCCACCTGCTTTAATGGCATCCGGCTGTTATAACAATCAACAATTACATTTTCTAAAATCGCCGGATTTGCCTGGCCTGTCCTGAAAGCGCTTATTTCCTGTTTTAATTTTTCTAAAGTTTTATCTAAATTCGGTTTAGCATTTTTAATGATGTCTTGGTACATATTTTTTAACTTATTTAACTTTAAACCCCTCGACTTTGCTCGGGGCGGGCTTTAAACTTTAAATTTAACTGCCCATCCCAACATAAACGATATTTGAATCTGTTGGGCTTATTTCAATAAATCTTACTCTTCTGGCGCTTGGGACCTTATTAACTGTCCAGGTCTGGCCGCCATCAACAGTTTTATAAATCACGGCGCCGGCGCTATAATAAATGATGCTTGGATTCTGGGAATCCTGCGCTATTGTCAGAATCGGGATTGTTTTTTCTGGCAGCAAAATATTAATTTTCCGCCAAGTCTGGCCTGAATCATTAGAAACTAACAATCCTTTTTCTGAAGCCACAAAAATAGTTTCTGAATTTTTTGAGTCCAGCATTATAGCCTGGATCTTCCCTTGCTGGGCAAATACATCTAGCTGATCGGAGGCATAATTTCTAATGGCAGAGGAGCTAGTTTGAGTTTTTTGCGATAGAACCTGCCAATTTTTCCCTTGATCCGTGCTTTTATGAAGCCCCTTGCTGGCTGTGGCTAGATAAATAATATTATCATTATTTGGATTTATTTCAATACCAGACACCCTGTCGCTAAACCATTTAAGAAGCTCCCAGCTTGATCCATGATCTACGCTTTTGAACAAGCCCCCCTGCGCCGTGCCTATGAAAACCACCGCCTCATTAATCTGGCTAACCGCAATGCTTAAAACAGGGTACTTGGCGCTAGAAACTAAATAAACTTGTTTCCAGCTTTCCCCCGCATCTTCGGATCTCAAAACTCTACCGACATTGCCCTGATAAACAGCCGCATAAATCAGATTGGAATTACGGGGACTCATTTTTATATCATATATCGCCGCCGCTTTATCAAAAATTTTATTTTTATCCTCAATCTGCTTCCAAGTTTCGCCCTCATCAGCGCTTTTATAAAGCCCGTTGCCGCCTGTGCCAAGATAAAGATTTTTAGAGTTTGCCGAATCAATCGCAAAGCTTAAAGCATTATATGAACCGACTCCCTTTTTATCAGAAATTTTAACTTTTTGCTCCCAGTTTGACGCGGCATCCTTTGATTTATATACGCCGCCATCCTTTGATAAATTACATGAAAGTGGGCTGGCGGCCGCTGTTATTAAAAGACCTGGCGCGATAATAAAAACTGGCAACTTCTTTAAAGAAATCATATTTTTAATATTAAGTTATCTAAAATTAATTTCGCATTAAAACTGCTGTTGCTCAAAAGCCCTTGCGCTTCTTCTAAATATCTGACTATGTTTTTTATCTCCGGCAAGCTTTTTTTGATTGATTCTTTTTCTGAAATTGTTAATTGCGGCAAGCCGAGCGCGATTAATATCTGGTCGCGGAACCAAAGAGTCCATTCGCCTAATATTTCTTGAGCCGCGCCAGAATCCTGCGATAATTTCTGACTATATTTAAATCTTACAGATATATCGCTTTCTAAAAGTTTTTTTAAATCATCAATTGCTTGTTCTTTGACACGCCATAAATCAATTTCGCTAAGTAGCCTGATTGCCCGACCGGGGCGGCCGCAAGAAATTTTAATTGCCTGATCAATTTTACCTTTCTGCCCGATGCCCAAATCAGTTATGCCTTCTTTTATCGTCTGGCTGCCAACAAAAGAAAACTTTATCAACTGACAACGGGAAATAATAGTTGGCAGGAGCCATTGCCAATTTGAGCTAACTAGTATTAAAATGCTTTTTTGCGGCGGCTCCTCTAATGTTTTTAAAAGACAATTGGCCGCCTCTTGATTCATTTTCTCGGCTTGATCTATAATAATTGCTTTGTGTTTGGCGGAAAATGGCGAAAGGCTAACCTGATGCTGAAGCTGACGAATTGCTTCTATTTTTATTTCCCGCGCTTTTTTAGGCTCATCTTCTGCCGTATCTTTTTGCCCGCTTGGTTCGATTAAAACTACATCGGGATGCTGGTTTTTTTCAATCTGAACACAAGAAAAACATTTGCCGCAAGCATTAGTTATTTTATCTTTTATCTCTGGCTTCTGGCATTGAATCGCCTTAATAAATTCCAGAGCAACTTTTTTTTTGCCAATTTCCGAGGGGCCAACAAATAAATAAGCGTGGGCTAAACGATTTGATTTAATGCTGCCGGACAAAAATTCTAAGATTTTCTTGTGACCAATAATCATAGCGAGCTACGGAATACAGATAAGTACAGATATACAGATTTAGAAACGTTTATCGCAATAAAATGTTTATCTGTATATCTGTAAGCGATCTGTATTCTGTAGCCTAATTCTGTATACTTGTAGCCTAATTATACTCTAGCTTTCTAACAAAATCCATAAACTCATTAATAAATCTTTCTTCCGAAAACTTTTCTGCCCGCTTGCGAATAACCAAAGGGCTATAATTTTTATAATTTTCTCTTAAACGCCTGACTCCATCGGCCAGAATTTCCGGCAAAGGATCATCAAAGAATTCCCCAGTCATACCTTCCAATATTGTTTCTTTGGCGCCGCCGGCTCTTTGAGCCAAAACCGGCTTGCCCCAACCCATTGCCTCAACCGGCGCAATGCCAAAATCGTCATTACCGGCAAAAATAAAAGCAGTGCAATTTTTTAAATACTGGTCTCTTTCTATATCGCCCAGCCAGCCTAAAAGTTTTACATTCGGGCCAGCCAGAGTTTCTAATCTTTCAAATTCTGGCCCCTGCCCGATGATGACCAGGGGAAGCTTTAGCTTATTGAAAGCCTCGATAATAATATTAATTTTTTTATACGGAGAAAGCTGGGAAATGACCAAAAAATAATTATTGTCCTTGGCTTCTAAAAATTCATTAAAAGAAGCTAGCTTTACCGGGGGATAAACAATCTGTGCATGGGCCCGATAATATTTTTTAATTTTTTCTTTGGTCGCCGCGGAATTAGCCACAAAATAATCAACCCGGCGCGAGGACGATCTATCCCAGATCCTTAAATAATGCACTAAAATATTTGCCAGCGTTCTTTTAATAATGCCGAGTCTTTGTTCTTTGGAATATTGGTGGCTCCAATCCCACAAAAATCTTGATGGAGCGTGGCAATAGCTTATGTGGATTGTGTTTGGCCGAGTAATAATTGATTTGGCAAAGGCCGAAGACGAAGAAATCACCAAATCAAAATTCCTTAAATCAAATGTTTCAGCCGCCACCGGCAAAAAAGGCAGAAGAAGTTTGTGAGAACGTTTTATAAATCCGGGAAATTTTTGTAAAAAAGAGGTTCTGATATCGGCCCCGTCAAAAAAATCTTCCACTTTTTCCTTATCATAAAGAAGGGTGTAAATCGGCGCTTCGGGATAAATTTCACGCAATTTTAAAAGCACCCTCTCTGCCCCTCCCATCCTTAAAAGATAATCATGGACTAAGGCGACCTTCATAAAATGCTACGGAATACAGATAAATACAGATATACAGATTTGGAGCATAATCCGCAAAGGAATATTTATCTGTATATCTGTAAGAAATCTGTATTCTGTAGCCTAATTTTTACAGCAAATAACATTTAATCAGACAGAAGAACGCACAATGTTTCTCTGGCGCATTTTTCCCAACTAAATCTCTTAACATTTTTATAACCCAATTCTATCAGTCTATCATGCAAGTTTTTGTCGTCAATTATTTTATAAACAGCTTCTGCGATTTCTTCAGAATTTTTAGGATTAATTAAAAGCGCCGAATCTTCTGTTATTTCGGGAATACTGGAAATATTTGAGCTGACAACCGGCACGCCCATCGATTGTGCCTCCAAGACAGGAATGCCAAAACCCTCGTAGAAAGAAGGGAATAAAAAAACATCGGCACCAGCCAGTAATTCCCATTTATCAGTATCCGAAATATAACCCGGCTCTAGTATATTATACCCTGAGCGAAGCCGAAGGGTTTCCACCTTTAATTCCAAACTTTCGTATCCATAGCCCGGCCCGCCGGCTAAAACCAACTCGTGCGGAATTTTATACTTTTCTTTTAATATTTTATAAGCCTCCAATATTCCTAAAATATTTTTCTTTAATTCAACGCGGCCGATATAGAGCAAATATGGGGATTTTATGCTCTGAGCAATCCGCCCTGGGCGGAGCGTCGAAGAGTCTACATTATTACAGCCTTCGACTGCGCGTCCACCTGCGGCGGACGCTCCGTTCAGGCAATACCCGTGATGAATAACAGAAATCATTTCCGGTCTTGCTCCATAAAATTTTATCAGATCTCTTTTTGTATTCTCTGAAACCGCAATTATTTTTCTGGCATTTTTAACCGCATATTTTGTGCTCCATCTTAAATATTTCAAATGCCGACAGGGATACATCTTGGGATAATATTCATATTCTAAACCGTGAATTGCCACAATAGAATTCTTTGGATGCGCGAGCGGCAAAATATGAGCAGGAATAAATAAAACATCGGGCCTATTTAACAACATTTCTGACGCCAGCCTTATTTGCGTCCACATTGGCAATGGCCAGTTTAATTGCTTGGCTTTGAAATTATTGGAGAAAGGAAAATCAAATAAAGCATGCTCCCTCCCCTCATCTGAGGGGAGGGCTGGAGTGGGGTGCTGATTTAAATTAAACACCACCTCCCCCTGCCCCCTCCTCAACTGAGGAGGGGCGGGGAATTTTGGCAAGTATAACAAAAACCGATGCTCGCGGGATTGCCGAAGCATCGTTAAATGTTTAATCAACTGATAACAATATTCTTCAACGCCTGTGCGGCGCTGTCTAACTGCCGCAGCGGCATTTATGCCGATAGTCATATTATTTTATAGCAGACAAATCACCATTTATTATTACTGGCCTTATGGCCTCAATTTCTGTCCTGTAGAATTCAAACTCTGGCATTGGGTTTAATAAAAATATTTTCTGATTAAGCACGTGCGCAAACCCCATTTCCATAAAGGTATTAGCGCCAATATAATTTTTAATGCCGTTCTTATCATAATTTAAAACTAATACGGCATCTGCGCCCTGCATTGCCCGCCAAAATTCTCTGATTGCGTCTTGATTAAATTTTTGGTGCAATTTTATTTTTTCTTTTTCTTCATTGCTTTTTCCAACCAAAGTCGCATGAAGATCGGTCAAAAAAGCATTGTGACCAATTTTATTTAATTGGTCGCGAACTTCCACCATTTTTTCTGTAAATTGCATACTAGCAATAATACCTATTTTCATAAAATTTTTTTTATTTTTTTCTTGCATGGCAAAAATTTTGTTATAAAATTGTGGCGAGATGAGCGTAAAAATCGCGTGTATCGCACGCCGAAGGCGGGGCGGGCATAGCGATTTTAGCGAAACGAGCCTGATTTTATCAAAATTTTATGCCCTACAAGTAATCTTTTGGTTACTTTTCTGTTAGCAGAAAAGTAACAAGAAAATATTTATTTCTTTGACATCACGCTCCTCTTGTAAATCTCTAAATGATCAAGCGCCAATCCCGCGCCTTTGGCCACACAAAGCAAGGGGTCTTCAGCCGGATAACAAGGCACGCCTGTGGCCTCGGTAATTAATTCGTCAAGATTGCGCAAAAGCGCGCCACCGCCCGATAAAACCATGCCTTTATCCATCACATCTGCCGAAAGCTCGGGCGGAGTATCGTGCAAAACCTCTTTAACTGTCTTTACGATTTCCCTTAAATTATCCGCCATCGCCTCGGTGATTTCATTACTTTTTACTATAATATTTTTTGGCAAACCGGTGATTAAATCACGGCCGCGCGTTTCAAAGCTTTGCTCTTCTTTTTGCGGCAAAGCACTGCCAATGGCAATTTTTATTTCTTCGGCTGTGCGCTCGCCAATTGCCAAGTTATGTTTCTTTCTCAGGTATTCAGAAATTGCCTGATCAAGTTTATTGCCGCCAACCCTGACCGAAGCCCAAGCGACAATCCCGCCCAAAGAAATTACCGCTACCTCTGATGTGCCGCCGCCAACATCAATAATCATATGGCCAGCTGGTTCGTTAATCGGGATACCAGCGCCAATTGCAGCAAGCACTGGTTCTTTAACAATGTAAGCCGCCTTAGCACCAGCATGCAAAGTGGCGTCAATAACCGCTCTTCGCTCTGTTGATGTAATGCCGGCTGGCACTGCCACCATAACTTCGGGCCTGAAAATTCTGATTGAACCGGTGGTTTTATTTATGAAATAGCGAAGCATCGCTTCAGTCACACGATAATCAGCAATCACTCCATCTCTCATTGGCCGAGAAGCAATAATTGTGTCTGGCGTTCGGCCAAGCATTTCTCTGGCTTCATTGCCCACAGCTAAAATGCGATTGTCAGCCAGAGATATTGCCACAACCGTCGGTTCATTTATTATTAATCCTTTGCCCGGCACATAGACTAAGGTGTTGGCTGTCCCCAAGTCAATGCCGATCTTTTTGATAAACATGCCAATTTTGTTTAAATTTATGAGCTCAATTTATTGTAGCGAAATAAATTTAACTACAAAATTGAGCACCCCGCCCTCTAAGCGCTAACCTTTTATCAAGAAAGCTAAGGGCTAATAATTTTTTCTATGCGCACAGAATTATAGATATAGTGCATAGAGGGCGGGGTAAAGGCGTTGGTACTAAAATTACTGCTCCGCCCTAGGCGGATTGCAATTTTAGACAACGCACTTTATATCCGCCCCGATCCCCTCTAATCTCTCCGCTAACTTCTCGTATCCTCTCTCAATTTGATAAATATTATTTATTTCTGTTTTTCCTTGCGCAATTAAAGCGGCCGTGATTAAAGCCATGCCCGCCCGCAAATCAGGACTAACTAATTTTCGGCCATAAAGTTTTGATGGCCCACTAACCACAATCCGATGCGGATCAGCCATAATAATATTTGCGCCCATCTGGGTTAATAGATCCGTAAAAAGCAGACGCCTGTCAAAAATTGTTTCGTGAATTAAGCTGGAACCATAAGCTTGGGTCATTAATACGGTATAAGAAGATTGTAAATCAGTGGCAAATCCGGGGTATTCGTGAGTAGCTACATCTTGGGCTAATATTTTTTTACTTGGCGAAATCTCGACGCTGTCTTTGCCTAATTTATAACTAATACCTATCTTATCAAAAATCGCCCAAAGCGCCTCAAGGTGTGACGGCTCGCATTTTTCAATGATAACTTTTCCGCTATTTGAAGCCGCAGCCATCATGGCAAAAGTTCCAGCTTCAATGCGATCAGGAATAATTTTATATTCTCCGCCTCCAAGTTTTTTTACACCAGCAATCTTAATCGTAGAAGTCCCCGCTCCTTCTATTTTTGCGCCAATACTATTTAAAAATTCGGCTAAAGCCGGAATCTCCGGTTCCAGCGCGCAATTTTTTAAAATAGTCACGCCCTCTGCTAAGCAAGCGGTCATCATTAAGCTCTCTGTGCCGGTGGTTGAAATTTTAGGAAAAAAGATATTGGCTCCCTTCAGTTTTCTGGCGGTTATTTTGTAATGATTTTCCAGTGTTTCAATTTTAGCGCCCATTTTGGAAAAACCATCCAGGAAAAAATCTATCGGCCTGGTTCCTGCGCCAATAACGCAACCGCCGGGATGGGGAAATTTAACCTCTTGGCACCGTGCCAAAAGCGGCCCAACAAACATTATTGACGCCCGAAACTTATTAACTAAATCAGCCGGCAAATTAACGCAGGTCTTGCTTTTAAATTGTATTTGCGTCTCGCCGTTTTTTATTTCTTTGACTTCGTGCCCGAGCGCTTTTAACATTTCCTGGGCACGAAAACAATCTTGGATTTCAGGAAGATTTATTATTTTAATCGGCTCTTCTGTTAAAAGCGCCACTGGAAAAATTTTAAGAGCGGCATTTTTTGCGCCCTTAACTTGAATACTCCCAGACAGCGATTTGCCGCCATTTATAATAAATTTTTTGTCCATTTTTTATTTTACTGGCTAATTTATCTAAATCTAGTATAATATAGATAACCTTTTGGAATTAAAATGAGGCCAAATTAAAGCGGGAATGACCACGTTTTTCAGCATCGGGCTGGTTTGGTACATTGATTTTGAACCCTGCTTTAGCGGGGTGGATGAAATGGAGGCGTGCTGAAAAATATGGTCATTCCCGCCAAACAATTTCACATTATAGATAGGCTCTTGCCTAGATTTTAACCTAATTTATCCCCTCTGGCAAGGAAGCTATTATTTATGACACGCGCCAAAAGACGATTAATATTTTACGCCTTAATACTTGTTTTTATTATTGCCGCGCCGGCAACTATTCTATACGCCGCTGGTTATTCTTTTGACTGGCAGAAAAAACAAGTAATAAAAACCGGCGCTTTTTATCTTGATGCCCTTCCTGAAGGAGGCAGTATTTATATTGACGGCGAGCAGAGAGGCACCGTACCCGCTTTTATTAATCGCTTAACGCCCGGAAAATACCAAATAGAAATAAAAAAAGATGGCTATGCCAACTGGAAAAAAAATCTGGAAATCCAATCTCAACTAACAAGCGAGGCGCGAAATATCTTGTTTGTGTTAAAAAGTCCGACGATTTCAAACGTCGCGGAGGATGTTTATTCTATTTCGGATTATTTTTCAACCTCCCAACAAAAACAGACAAAAGAACAGGCCTCTAGCACTATTGCGCGATTAGCTGATATAGAGGCTTGGACGCTTCAGGAAAACACAATTTATTATTTGCAAAAATCAAACTTGATTCTTTATGAAGCTGACGTTTATGGTCTAGATAAAAAGCAAATTTCTTTTGAACCGCTTCCGCTATCAGAAAAAGGCTACCAAATTAAATCTTTAGCCAGCGAAATTATTGTTTTTGAGCAAGGCGGCAAGCTTTATCTGCTTGATAAAGATACCAATGCTTTTAAATTATTGGCCGACGATGTTTTGAGCGCTGAAATTTCGCCTGACGGAAAAAAGATTCTTTATTGGAACGAGCATGAAGTTTTTGTTTTTTGGCTAAAAGAGATATTAGTTCAGCCAAATAGAAAAGCGGGTGATAAAGAATTAATTGACCGCTATTCAAATAAAATCAAACAGGCAATATGGCTTGAAACAACCAATGAGCATATTATTTATATTGTTTCTGGCGACAACGGGCAAGACCAAATAAAAATCACGGAACTAGACAGCCGTGATGCAAGAAATACCTACGACATCTATTCCGGCGCTGTTTCAGAAATTTCATTTAACGCCAAAGATAAATTGTTGTATATCTTAGATAATCAAACGAAACTTTATTCGGTTGATTTGTGGGGGAAATAAAAATTATGAGCTTATTAGATAAAGTGGAACAATTTGTTATTAATGCTTGCTCAGAAAATCATAGCGATATATCCCATCATCAAAAAACTGTATATTGGATTAAAAAATTAAAACCCGAGGCAGAAGAAGCTCTCCTTATAGCAGGCATGTCTCATGATATAGAACGCGCTTTTAATGGAGATTGGAAAGCTGGTTCTTCTGACCCAGCCAAACTAAAAAAACACCAGGAATTAAGCGCTGATGAAATTGAAAAGTTTTTAGAAAAAGAACAAGCGCCAAAAGAGCTTATAGAAAAAGCCATAAATCTTATTCTGCATCACGAGGAAGGCGGCACAGAAGATCAGAATATTTTGTGCGATGCCGACTGCTTGGCCTACTTTGAAGAAAAATCTATTAAAAAGGCGGCAAAGGCTAGAGCCGGAGGAAAATCCGAAGAATATAGAAAAAAATTAGATTACTTATTTAATAGAATCCATTCTCTCGAAGCGCGTCAAATTGCTCAACCCTTGTATGATGCCTCTAAAAAAGAACTGCGATCATGACTATTCAAGAAATATCCGGAACAACCGATGAGAAATTAAAAGAATGGATTTCCGGGAAAGAAAAACTTGTTGTTGGAATCGACGGCTATACCGGAGTCGGAAAAACAACAATTTTAAATGAACTAGTAGCTATAAATAAAAACGTCCTGGCCGTGAATCAAGATGATTTTTTATTATCGAGAAAAACACTCGAGGACTTACTGGCAAAAGCGTCTGATAAGTCTAAAATTTTTGAGCTAGAAGATCGGGATAATGAAAAAATTAAAGATTTAATTTTAAACTTTAAAAAAGGCGATGCTAGTTATGAAACTAAAATATTTAATCCGATTTCCGGAGACATAGACATCCCGAAAACCTTTGACCTTTCAAAAAAGATATTAATTATTGAGGGGGTGTTTTTATTCCATCCAAAGCTCCCAATAAATAATCTTTTGGATAAAAGAATATATTTAAAAGGTGACCTGGACAGGATTGACGCGAGAAGGATTAAAAGAGAAAAAGAAAGATGGGGAAAAGAATATTTTCCAGAAAATCATCTTGATTCTTATTTTAGGCAAGTAATTATCGCTTTAAGAAGATATATTGATCTATACAAACCAGAAGACTTAGCAAATTTGGTTTTAAATATAGACTAGCTATCAAATCGGCAACAATAAAAGCCAACTCCTCCCGGTTGGCTTTGTTTTTTTGCGGTTATAGCCTCTCCTGCCCTTTCGAGTAGAATAGGCTCCGCCATGATGCCTAAGAACGTTGACCACATCTATCGGTAATCTAAACTTCTTCCGCTTCCTCCTTTCTATCTAATATCTCCTTATTTTTTCTAAAAATTAACTCCACGATAATAAAATCACTGGATTCATTTGCAGTATTTTCCCTAATCTCTATCAATGATTGCAATTGGGGTAAAATTTTCCCTAAAACTTTTTTCTTTTCATCAATATTAACTTTTTCCTTTTCTAAAATTTCTTCCAAATTATCCGGATCGGCTGCCACAAAATATTGTTTCTTGCCTTTGTGAAAACTGCTCATCAACCCTTTTTTTATTAATCCATCAATAATAAAGTAGCTCGTTGGCCGGTTGATGCCGGCTTTTTTAGCAATCTCTTGAACAGTTGATTGACCAAGCTCAAGCGAGGCTAAATATATTTTTGCCTCTTTCTCATTTAACCCTAATTACTGAAGTTCTATAATCATATAAACCTATTATAGCATAAAACGTATACAAAATCCAGCAAAACACAAAAACAGGGGCAATGCCCCTGTTTTGAATAATGACGCCACTTTAGCGCTTTGCCCACTGCGGGCTCTTGCGCGCTTTTTTCAAACCATATTTTTTGCGCTCTTTCTTTCTTGGATCCCGCTTTAAATAACCAGCTCTTTTAAGTTTTTTTCTGAAATCAATATTAAAAGCTACCAACGCCCGCGCCAAACCATGTCTGATTGCTTCAGACTGGGCCCTGATGCCGCCGCCAGAAACCTTTGCCTCCACCTCAAATCTGTTTAAAGATTTAAGCTTTGACAAAGACGCTTCAGTAATCTGTTGCAATTCCATCAAAGGAAAATATTGTTTGTACGACTTGCCATTAACAATAATCTTTCCTTCGTTTTCTTCAAATGGCCTAGTTGTAAAAAGCCTGACTCTGGCTATGGCCCTTTTCCTTCTACCTACCGCCTCATAATACTTTTTGGATTTTGAAACGGATTCTATAGCGTCAGTTTTCTCAATTACCTCAACTTGAGGCTTTTTTTCTTTCTTTGGCTCAACTGGCTCTTTCTTTTTTGTTTTTTCTATTTTTTTACGAATAGCTGTCATAATTAATTTTGTTCTCCTTGGCGAATTATTAATCTTTTAATAATCTTTGCCCGCGTTCTGTTTTTAGGCAACATTCCCAACACCGCTTGGCGCAAAACTTTAGCGGGGTCTTTTTCAAAGACTTTCTCAAGCGATTCTTCCTTTAGGCCGCCCGGATAACCAGAATGCCTCCAGTAAGATTTTTGCTTGAGCTTTTTGCCGGTAAATTTGATTTTTTCAATATTGGAAACTTCAACTCTATCGCCCGCGTCCAAATAACGCAAAAAGGCGGGTTTCCCCTTTCCTCTTAGCAAAACCGCAACTTTGACCGCTAGCCGGCCAAGAATTTGGTCTTTGGCATCAATTTTATGAGTTTTTTGTTCCATATCCGTAAAAGCGAATTTACGCAAATAAATATTTCGCCAATTTACGCCAAAATTTTGCGTTTATTTTTGCGTGTATTTTCTGGCGTTATTTTGCTTCTATTTTTACACGAATTCAATAATCACTATTTCTGCGCTGTCGCTTTTTCTTCTGCTAAGTTTGGTCGTTCTTGTATATCCGCCGGCTCTGTCAATATATTTTGGTGCAACTTCCTGAATTAATTTTTTCACAGCGGCTTTAGGTAAAAATTTTTCCGCAAATCTTGCCGCGGGGACTCCGCCTTTTTTTGTTTTTGTAATTAGTCTGTCAACTAACGTTCTCATCTCTTTTGCCCTTGCTTGGGTAGTTTTTATTCTTCCTTTCAAAATTAAATTAACCGCCAAGCTTTTTAAAAAAGCTTTACGTTGATCTCTCTCTCGGCCAAATTTTCTTCCAGTTTTTTTATGACGCATAATGACTTATCGGTCCTATGGGACTTATGCGACCCATAGAATTATTCTTTTAATTCTAACCCTAACTTCTTCAGCGCTTTCTTGATTTCTTTTATTCCCTTCTCACCCATACCCTCAACTTCAAGCAAAGACGCTTCGTTTTTCTTTATTAAACCGCCGACTGTTTTAATTCCGCCTTCTTGCAAAGCGTTAATTGTTCTTTTGGAAAGTTTTAAATCTTCTGTTTTTATCTTAGTTGTCTGCTCGTCAGCTTCTTTAACTGCCTCGGCTTTTACTTTTCCTTCTCTTTCTTCTTCCGACTTTTCCATTTCTAAAAACAACTTAAAATGATCTACTAAGGTTTCTGTGGCGCGGGCAAAGGATTCTTCGGGAGAGACTGTGCCGTCTGTCTCAATTTCAATTCTTAAACGATTAAAGTCTGTTCTTTCGCCAACCCGCATATTCTCTACCTCGAAATTAACCTTTTTAATCGGGGTAAAAATAGCATCAACAGCAACAAGGCCGATTTCAAGTTTTTCCTTTTTCCTGCTTTCAACTGGTTCAAAACCTAATCCTTTCTCAACTTTCAATTCTATTTCAAGCTCCGCTTTTTTATCTGTTAACGTGGCTATCTTTGCATCTTTATTTACCACCTCAACATCTGAACTAGTTTTTATATCTCCGGCTGTAACTTCTTTTTGGCCTTTTGCGGAAAGAATAACGGTTATTGGCTCATCAGTGTAAAGCTTAAATCTAATTTGTTTAACATTAAGAATAATTTCAATGACATCTTCCAAGACCCCCGGGATAGTTGAAAATTCGTGTTGAGCGCCTTTGATTTTAACTCCTGTTACCGCCGCACCGGGCAAAGAAGAAAGGAGCACTCTTCTTAAAGCGCTACCCAAAGTTACGCCATATCCGGGATAGCAACCTTCTATTTCAAAAATAGCCAGATTGTTTTCTTTTTTGATAATTTTTGGTTTTTGGGGCAGAGGAATATTTTGCATATGTGTTATATGTAGAAGCTAATTTACGCCAACCAATTCACGCTAAATTGGCGTTTTTATTGGCTTCTAAATTTTTATTGGCGTTTATTTTGCTTCTATTTCTATCTAGAATAAAATTCAACTACCAAGCCAATCGGGTTTAAATCTCCTAACTCTTCAACCGACGGCTCACTTAAAACTTTGGCTTCTAATTTTTCTTTATCTAAAGACAGCCAAATTGGTGTTTCGTATTTTTTTAATGCGGCTGGTAAATCTTTCATTAAATTTGATTCTTTAATGGAGCCAAGAGTTAAAATTTGGTCTTTCTTTACCCGATACGAAGGAATATCAACTCTTTTGCCATTAATAAAAATGTGGCCGTGATTAACAAGCTGGCGCGCCATATTTCTTGATTTAGCCCAGCCCAAACGGAACACAACATTATCCAAGCGCATTTCCAGTTTTCTTAATAAAATTTCTCTGGTGTCGCCAATCGCGGCTGTTGATTCTTTGATGTATTTACTGAATTGGCGCTCTAAAATTCCATAAATTCTTTTCACTCTCTGTTTCTCGGCCAGCTGTTTGCCAAACTCTGACATTCCACCTCTGCCTTTCCTGCGTGATCTAGTATGAATCCCGGGCGGATCAGGTCGTTTAACCATTGCGCATTTTGGACCAAAACAACGCTCTCCTTTTAAAAAGAGTTTTTGTCCAGCTCGGCGGCATTTTTTACACTTTGGATCAATCATGCTATGGAAGCGAATTTACGCGAATAAATATTTCGCCAATTTACGCCAAAATTTTGCGTTTATTTTTGCGTGATATTTTTTGGCGTTTTTATGGCTTCTAGGTTTTAGACTCTTCGAGCTTTTCGAGGCCTACACCCATTATGCGGAATGGGAGTCGTATCAACAATAGTTGTAATTTCCATGCCTCTTGAGGCAAGCGCGCGAATAGCTGCTTCGCGGCCGCTGCCTATACCTCTAACATAAACCGCCAGTTCTTTGATGCCTGTTTTTTGAATTTTTTCCAAAACCGCTTCAACTACTTTTGAGGCGGCAAAAGGAGTGGCTTTTTTGGGGCCTCTAAAACCCAACGCCCCTGAGCTTGCCCAGCCTAAAACATCGCCGTTGTTATCAGTTATAGTTAAAAGCGTATTATTGTAACTTGATTGTATATAAGCCCTCCCCTTCTCAATCCTTTTTGATTTTGCCTTAGATGATTCCGCAGCCGCCTTTTTCTGGGCGGCCGTTAATGCTTCTTCCTCTTTAAGCACATCCTGTTCGGATTGAGCGATAATTTTTTTCTTTCCCATGCCAATTTTATTTAAATTTATGAGCTCAATTATTGTAGCGAAATAAATTTAACTACAAAATTGAGCACCGAGCATATAATTTATTAATCTAAGGCATTTTTTAAATTAATAAATTATATGCTCGGTAAAGGTTTTGTAACCAAATTTTCATCGCCCTGCAGGCTCGAAAATTTGGACAAAGCCCTTTATGTTTTTTCCGCTGCTGCCCTTCGTCCGCTACCCATTGTCTTGCGGACATTTCCACGAACAGTTCTGGTATTTGTTTTTGTTCTCTGCCCCCTAACCGGCAAACCTTTTATATGCCTTACGCCTCTATAAGAGCCAATGTCTTTTAATCTTTTTATATTCATCATCCTTTCGCGGCGCAGCTCCCCTTCAACCTTATAACTACCTTCAACGATATTTTTCAAAGAATTAACCTGTTCAGGAGTTAATTGATTGGCCTTGAGATCAGGGCTAATTTTGGCTTGAGCGAGAATTTTTTTACTCAAAGACGGCCCTATGCCATAAACATAAGTTAGCGCTATTTCAATCCTTTTATTGTCTGGTAGATTAATACCGGCGATACGTGGCATAGTTCTCCGCCTTATGGCGGATCAAATTAAAAGTTAAAAATGAAAAAGTAGAAAGTTAATTTTTCAGTTTTTAATTTTTAAATGTCGTTTTTATATTTTAACTTTTCCTTTTTAAATTTTTTATCCTTGTCTCTGCTTATGTTTCTTGTTAGCACAAATCACCCGCACTCGGCCTTTGCGTCGGACAACTTTACATTTGGCACAAATTTTCTTAACAGATGCTCTGACTTTCATAACATAAAAAAGACGGATCGCAGAGAATTTTTGCTGTTATCCGCTTTTCTGAAACTATCTATAGCCTATGAATTATCCTGCCCCTTTTTGAATCGTAAACGCTAAATTCCACTCTCACCTTGTCTCCCGGCACTATCTGAATAAAATTAAGCCTCATCCGACCCGACAAATGGGCCAAGGCTTCCTCTCCGTCTTCCAGTCTGACTTTAAAAAGAGTATTGGGCAGGGCCTCGATAACTTCTCCGATTTTTATTATTTTATCTTTGGTGCTTGGCACTATATTTTGATTCCTTTCATATTATCCTATAATCCAAATTTAGTCAATGGTCAAGGTTATCTTGTCTGTTTGTTTGGGTATTTTTCTAATCCAGAACGGCCAAAGAGAAACTTGAGCCTTTTCTATTTCCGGCTGTTTGGAAAAAATTTCTTTAACCGCCTCCTCTTTTTGACCGACAATTGTTTTTTTAACTTCGTCTTCGTTTATTTTCCATACTATCTCCTGATCCGCGGCGACCTCAAAGCTTATTGTGCCCTTGTTAAAGTCTGCTTTGGTCTTTTCATATTTCAAAGAGACACTTGAGGATAATTCCTTTTTTGAATCAAGCTGGTCAATTATTTCCTGTTTAATTAACTGGCTAATGTCTTCCTCGGAAAAAACAAATGCTTTAGCCACACCCTTAATTTCAAGACTGAAACTTTCGGCCTTGTCGCCAACAGCCACAGATGATTTAGCTTCCCCCATCTGAACCAAGACAGCTTCTTCCAAAAGTTTAAAGTTGGCTGGAATCTGGGCAATAAGCTCGCTGTGCACTTTCTCCTCCAGCGCCCCCCAGATGCTTTCTTTCGCTTTATCAAAATCGTCTTGGGTTAAAACTTTTGCTTTTTCGGTTGAGCCGCCTGACATTGCTTTATCAGACTTGCCATAAAAACCAGTATATTTTGGCGAACCCTGAAATCCGGGAATAGTGAAATCCGAGGCGCCGATATTATAATCTGAACCGGCTTGGTCAGCCTCAACCTCCACAGCAATAGAACTTGGGATGATTTTTCCTTCCTCAACCTTTGCGCCCGGAATAGTGGTGTTTTTTATTAAACGAAAAACTTTTCCTTCTTTTGAAAGAAATCTCGTGGTTTCAACAAGGGCTTGAGGAACGGAACTATAAGCATTAAAAACCAGGATTGTCCCTTTGGCTTTCTCGTTTAACTGCCGCTCGCCGGTTGTTTGAAATTCCAAAGACTGACGCTCTTCAAGTTTTACTATTTGCGCCGGGATCTTTTTTGCCTCCAAGTTAACCTGCGAAACCGCATTTTCGGCTGAAACTTCCAAATTAACGGGTATTTTTTCTCTTTTGGCCGTCAGCTTAATCTCGGCTTTAGGCAAGACTAGATAAATGACAATACCGGCAATCGCTAAAGCAGAAACTACAAATCCTGCAAATATTTTTATTGAGAAAGAATGGCCGATATTCTCTCCGGAAGACAAAAAACGCTTTTTGCGCGGAGCAGAATCAATAAATTCTTCTTTATAGTCTTCTTGATGTTTTTCTTCTGCTTCATCTTCCGGCGACTCTTCGTCCTGATCTTGCGCCAAATTTATAACTTTCTTTTTTGGAGCGGCGTATTTTCTTATTTTTAAATGTGGATTAGATTCAATTTTTTCCTCTTTGGGCAACTCGTCAGATATTTGTTCTTGGTTTTTCTTTGCTTGATTGATTATTAATTTTCCATGCGGCCCCGAACCTAATTTAACTATATCAACCATAGACAAAGGGCCTGGCCTTTTTTCTTCTTTAAGCATGGCTTGAAAATCGCTAGAGGGAATCTGCTCTTTTAAAACTGCGTCCTCTCCTTTCTGGCTTTCTGCTTTTGATTCTTCTATTGAATCGGCAACTAAAAAATCAATTTTCTTGGCTATTCTTTGGACAGATGGCTCGCCAGAAACAATGGTTATATTTTTTCCTAAATTATCTGCTTCTCTTTTCAGTAGCTTTAGATTGACTAAGCTTTGAGAAATCGCTGAATTTTTTGGTATCACCAAAAAAACATCGTCTGTTTTAATCTTAATTAACTTATCTATGACAGAGGTTATTTCTTCTTCTGGCTTTATGTAAATAATTTTATGACTCATGATTGCATAAGCCTGATGGCCCTCCTTAAAATGGGAGCAAAGAGACTATGATCGTTAAGAAGTTCCAGAGACAAGCTGGCTAGAGCCAAGGGCGTAACATCTCTTGGCTCGGTTAGCTTCCCTGTTTTGTCCTTTATATTTGCAATGCTTTGCGGCTGAATAAAACTGACTTGAGGCGACTGCAGCATTGGCAAATCACCCACCCATTGTTCCGACTCCAGCGCCTTTTTAACTCCCGGCAAACAACTGCCACCGCCACAAAGCAAAACTCTTGAAGGCAGAGGGCTTAATTGCGAAAATTCGCTTAAAGCCAAATTAATTCCTGAAAGCCAAACTTTTATATCCTGACGAAAAATTTCCGTTATTTTTCTTTTGACGGTGCTGGAAACTTCTCCCTGACTATATTTTAACTTGATTTGCTCGGCTTCGGCAAAATTAACAGCCAGATTATCGGCCAGCCTTTTGGTAAAAGAGCGGCCGCCTAAAGCCAAAGATTTTATCCCTTCCAACCCGCCTTGACGGACTAGCGCAATATCCGATGTCCCGCCGCCAATATCAATAAAAATGGCGTCGGTCCCATGCTCAACTTCAACTGCCCGAGATATAGCATATGGTTCCGCTGCTATAGAAAACACTTCCAGGCCAAGCAACTTAGCAATTGAATTTAACGCGCCAAGATGAATTAAGGGCGCATAAGCATTAAAGATGCTTAAGGTCACTTCGCGGCCCTGAAATCCCAGAGGATTTGTCACCTGATATCCATCAATCCTTACATCAATAATCGTCGCGTTGATTAATTTAACCTCAATCTCTGAAATGCCGCTTTCCTCGGCTAAATCAGCTCTTATCTTATTATACGCTTTCCACTGAATCTTTTGAATTATATTCTTTAATTCAGTTAACTCAATCTTTTCTTTTGGATTTTTTCGCTCGCAGGAAAAAGTTAAGGTAACGCCCTTGATAAATTCGCCGGCAATGCCAATGACTGCTTGATCTATTTTTATGCCAGCTTCTTTCTCAGAAGATTCAATAGCGATTTTAGAAGTCTGGGCAACTCCATGAATATCTGTCACCGCGCCGGCAACCATATGAGAAATCTTTTGCGGCTCAAGCCCGGCGCCGATGATTTCTCCTTTTTTTTCGCGCTCGTCTATGCCAACAATTAAAGCCTTAACAAACTCTGTGCCAATATCCAAGGCTAAAACGCATTGGTGCCTGATTTTCCCCCTGCCTAAAATTTTATCAAAAAAACCCATTGATTAAACAATTAATTCCTAATTAACCTAATTTCTAATTGACCTAAACAATACCCAATTTCCAATTTCTACTATCCAATAAATGCGTAATGTCAAAATTTTTATAATTTAATTTTAACATTGGGCATTGGGATTTTTATTAGAAATTAGGAATTAGAAATTAGAAATTTTATTCATTCCAGTATTGCTTTTATCCTTCTTGTCCCAGCGCTAGCTGATTCTTCTTTGACAATTTTAAATCTCCCCAAGCGCCCGGTTCTTTCAACGTGCGGACCGCCGCATATTTCTTTACTAAATATTTTACCATTTTCTGAAATAGTGTAAACCTTAACTTTTTCCCCATACTTTGAATTAAAAACTCCCATTGCTCCTTGTTCTTTTGCTTCTTCCAGACCCAACTCTTCCATTTTAACCAGTAAGTCTTCCTGAATTTTCTGATTAACTAAATTTTCAACCTCTTTTATTTGCTCTGGCGTCATTTTTTCCTGATGGGAAAAATCAAAACGCAGACGCTCGACAGTAATATTGGAGCCTTTTTGAGACACATGCTCGCCCAAAACCTGCCTTAGCGCCGCCAGCATCAAATGCGCGGCCGTATGATATTTAATTGTAGCCTCCGAATTATCAGCCAGGCCACCTTTAAATTTTTGTTCCGCGCCAGCGCGGGAAAGCTCTTGATGTTTTTTTAATTCTTCTTCAAAATCTTCTTTTTTAACTTCCAGACCAGATTCTCGAGCCAGTTCGGCGGTCATTTCAAACGGAAAACCATAAGTTTGGTATAAATCAAAAACGACTTCTGCGGGAATAATTTTTAATTTTAAATTGTCATTTTGATTTTTAATTTTTGATATTTGCATTTCAAACTGCTTTAATCCTTTTTCTAGGGTTTTTGCAAACTTCTCTTCCTCCCTCACCAGTTGCTCTTCAATAAATTCCCGTGACTTTAAAAGCTCCGGATAAACATCGCGATACATTTCTATAACAACCTGCGCGACTTTAAATGTAAAAATATCTTTTATTCCAAGCTGTTTTCCATAGCGCACTGCCCGACGAATCAACCGCCGCAAAACATAACCTCGCTCAACATTGGACGGCTCAAGGCCTTCGGCTAAAATAAATGTCGCGGCTTTGATATGGTCGGCAATAATCCGCATCGCTCGCGTATCATCGCTTAATTCTACCCCCTCCTTTTTAAAGGAGGGTTGGGGTGGATTTTCTTGGTCTTCTCCCCCTCTTATATTAAAAGAGAGGTGGGGGGAGTTATATTTCTTCCCCGACAACTCCTCAATTTTTTCTATAATCGGCCAAAATAATTCTGTCTTATAATTGTCATTTAATCCATTTAATACCGCTACCGTTCTTTCAAGGCCCATTCCTGTATCAACATTTTTTTGTTTCAACGGTTCAAAATTTGCTTCAACAGTTTTGTTATATTCCATAAAAACATCATTCCAAATTTCTACCCATCTTTTATCATTTGGGTCAAAAATCTCCGGCGCCGGATCATTATCATCTGACCAATAAAACATTTCTGTGTCTGGGCCACAAGGTCCTGTTTGGCCGGCCGGACCCCACCAATTGTCAGATTCTGGCAAAACAGCGATTCTTTTTTCTGAAATGCCTAATGCTTTCCAAATGCTCATAGATTCTTCGTCTCGCGACACATCATTATTGCCAATAAAAACCGAAAAAGCCAGCCGATCCAAAGACAATTTTAATTCTTTAGTTAAAAATTCAAAGCTCCATTCAATCGCTTCTTTTTTAAAATAATCACCCAAAGACCAATTGCCAAGCATCTCAAAAAATGTATGGTGCACGGCGTCACCAACATCATCAATGTCGCCAGTCCTGATGCATTTTTGAACGCTTGTTAAACGCTGGCCTTGCGGATGTTTTTCGCCCAAAAGATACGGCACTAAAGGATGCATTCCGGCGGTCGTAAAAAGCACGGTTGGATCGTGCTCTGGAATCAAAGAGGCCGAAGGAATAATTTTGTGGCCTTTTTGGACAAAAAAATCCAAGAATTTTTCACGCAATTCTTTCGCTGTCATATAAACCAATTTTATCATAGATTTTTAATATATTAAAGACTTACCCCCACACCTAAACAAGATAGAGCCGAAGGCTCAAGCGCCTATTCTTAATTAAAAAGATTTAACCAATAATGGCATTTCGTTTATCAGATGTCACTTTTAAAAAACCTGCTTAGGTGTGGAGGCTTGTGGAGAAATTTTATTGACGATTATTAAAATAGATGATATTTATAGATTAGTTCCTTTTTGGCCCCTTGATTAAGGTCTGTCATGCCCCTATTCAAGGATTAACGATTGAACCTCAACCCGCAAAGAAGGGAGGGTAGCCTATTGATTGTATTATTTAAAACAACCGACTAACACTGAAACATGGGACTCAAGGCGGGGGCGGATTATAAAACATCTGCCCCCAACCAAACTCTTCGCCTGAAGGGTTTTTTTGTTTTAGATATTTTATTCTTAAAAAATACAAATCCTCCCCACCCCTCCCTAAAGGGAGGGAGAAAAAATAAATTCCCCTCCTTTAGAGGGGTTAGGGGAGATTTATTTGATTATAAAAAAACTTGACACTCACCCCCCTCCCGTGTTATATACATAATAGCTCTGTTCTTTATACGGGGATTTATTTAGACCGTGTTAGGGCTAAATTTGATCCGAAAGGGGGAATGTTTATGCGTGTAAGGCATTGCGACACCGGCCACAGGGCACTTAATAGATGATGTGACTCGGCCCCGGCGCCAAAACCAAGGGAGGTACATCGCCATGAAAACCACCGGACATTATTCGGGATTTACCTAACGGTTATTGCGGCGGCCGAGGGGAGATGGGCTCGGCCTAATACGCCCCGGACGTTGGGCGCGCCACAGGTAGATTGACCAGTGGAACTATTATCACCTGTTTAGCGACGCGGCCCCGCCAGCTCTGGCACCTTTCCGCGGCGAAAATTGCCGTCCCGTTATCCCCTCTTTTCTTCCCCTCTTCCTGCGAGAAGAGGGGATTTTCATTTTTTGAGTTTAATTTTCAGATTCGCTATAGTGAAAATTTTATTTTTTTCATCCTGCATCGAAAAATTTTGTAACAAGCCAATGACAAGTGGATTAAATTTCGCCATGCCAAAAATTTTGTTATAAATTCGGGCCGAGTCGAGCGTAAAATTTGCGTGCTGTGGTGGGGCCCCGACCGTAAGGTTGGGGCGTTATGGATAGCAAATTTAGCGAGGCGAGGCCTAGAATTTATCAAAATTTTATGGCTGGCGAGAGTTTTTTGGCTACTTTTTGTCGGTACAAAAAGTAGCTTAAGAAAAAGAAAACTCTTGACAAACAATTCTGCGTTTTGCTACAATAAAAATAGAAATAGTTCCTTTTGCAATCATCGCGCGAGGAAGGGACTAGAAATTCTATTTTCATAACCCTCCTTTTTTTAAAAGACAAAAGACCACCCCCCTCCCTCGCGCCTAATGAAAACCACCAGCTATGCTGGTGGTTTCTATCTTGCAGGCATAGCCTGCTAGAACAATTGAGGCATATCTATTTGTCTGTGTCTCTGGTTCTCAATGTATTTTTTGACTGCGAATT
>JACQXN010000007.1 GCA_016208745.1 Candidatus Portnoyibacteriota bacterium
GCCATAATATTGTTTTCTACGAGATTGACGATCTGACCCTTCTGCCGCCAGCGATCGATGTTATTTATCAAACCCGTATCCAGAAAGAGCGGCTGGGAATAGGCGGGGCTGACTTTGATTATTCCGCAAGCAGAGAAAGATTTTCTATATGCGCGGAAGGGCTTGAAAGATTCTCAAAAGAAACTATAGTTATGCATCCTCTGCCGCGAAACCCGGTTGATAATGAGCTGGCGACAGATGTTGACCAAGACCCGCGCGCCAAATATTTTTCTCAGGCGCAAAATGGGCTATTTGTCAGAATGGCGTTGCTCAAAATGATCTTGGGCAACGCTTAAAATCTCGGGACGGAGAAAACTCCGTCCTTTTTTGTTGTAAAAAAAGCTAGTAAGGCATAAAATTAAAATATGGACGAAGCATAAAGTTATAAACATTAACCCCTTGGCTTATGAAAAAACTTTCTATCTTTTCAGTTTTATTTATCGGATTATTTTTTGCTTTTAGTGTTTGCGCCCAGGAAAAAATTGACGATTTTGCCGCGACCATAAAAATAAATACCGATTCAAGCATCAATGTCAGCGAGCGGATCGAATATGATTTTGGAACACAGGAAAAGCACGGCATATTCCGCTTTATTCCCATAAAATATAAAGCCCGGGGCGGAAATTATAACTTAAGAATTTCTGATATATCGGTCAACGATGAAAATAATTTTGCTTATCCGTTTAAAAAATCTCCCAGCGGAAATTCTATTGAAATAAAAATTGGCGACGCGGATAAGCTAATAAGCGGCAAAAAGATTTATACTATAAACTATAAAATCAACCGGGCGATAAATTATTTTGATGATTATGACGAGCTTTATTGGAATGTGACTGGCAATGAATGGGGTATCCTAATTGAAAAATCTTTTGCTAAAATTATTTTGCCTATTCCTCTAAAGCCGGAGGAAATCAAAAAAGAATGTTTTGCCGGAGATTTTTCCAGCGTCGATAAATGTTCTGCCATTCAGTTTGGAAATAATAACGACAATGGACTAATAAACTCTGTAAATTTTTCTGAAACCAAATCGCTTAATCCAGGCGAAGGACTAACTATTGTTGTTGGCTGGCCAAAAGACATTGTTGCCAAACCATCAACCACCCAAAATATTTCTTATATAATAAAAGATAATCTAATTCTGGCATTTCCTCTGATTGTCTTTTTTATCCTTTTCTACGTCTGGTTTAGGCTTGGCCGAGATCCAAGGGGCAGAGGAACAATTATTGCTCAATACGAAGCGCCAATGACAAAGATATTTCTTCTGAAATTGTGCATCTGGCCACAAAAGGATATTTAAAAATAACGCGGCTGGAAAATAAGGGAATAATTTTTAAATCCGAAGATTATCAGCTTGATAAGTTAAAAATGGAAGGGAATTTATCTTCAACTGATAAAAGGTTGATGGAGGGATTATTTTCATCAAGCAAAACATCCGTTAAATTGTCGGAGCTAAAAAATAAATTTTACAAAGATCTGCTTGATATAAAAGATTATACTTATAAAACCGGCGTTGAAAAAGGATATTTTGCAAAAAATCCCAAAAATACCAAAACGCTTTTTATAATTCTTGGCTTGTTTGTAGGAATGATTTCTTTGGTTATTGGAGGAATACTCTCTGGATTTCTTGGACCATTTGTTTTCTTAAGCGCGGGGATATCCGCTGCCATAGTAATAATCTTTGCTACAATAATGCCTAAAAAAACATTAAAAGGCGTCTATGTTAAAGAAAAAATTCTGGGGCTTAAGGAATATTTAAAAGTGGCTGAAAAAGACAGGATTAAATTTCATAACGCGCCCGCAAAAAATCCTCAACATTTTGAAACGCTTCTGCCCTATGCCATGGTGCTTGGCGTTGAAAAAGAGTGGGCCAAACAATTTGAAGGGATTTACAATCAGCCGCCAAGCTGGTATTCTGATCAATCTGGCGGAACATTTAATTCCTTAATTCTTATTCATAGCCTGAGTAATTTTAATCAATCAGCAAACGCCGCTATTGCTTCACATCCTGGCTCTGCCGCTGGCGGAAGCGGCTTTGGCGGAGGCGGATTTTCCGGCGGTGGTTTTGGCGGAGGGGGAGGAGGCAGCTGGTAAGTTGGCTACGGAATACGGATAAGTACGGATATACAGATAAATCAGTTTTTTATTTGCAGCTGCAATTCCGTAACCCATCCGTATATCCGTAATGAATCCGTATTCCGTAGCTAAACTATGGATTTAACTAATCTTGAAAAAACCCTAAAAACCGAACCCTCTTTTCGCCTTAAGCAAGCAAAGAAGGCGGTTTTTGTTAATCTGATTGACGATTGGAACAAGGCAACCGGACTGCCGGCTATTTTACGCGAGAAATTAAACAAAGAATGTCCTCTGGCAATTAACGCTAACACGCTTGAGTCAAAAGACAAACAAACCGCCAAAGCGGTTATTATTTTAAAAGATGGTCTAAAAATAGAGTCGGTTTTAATGCGGCATCGCGATGGCCGAAATACGATCTGTGTTTCTTCGCAAGTTGGCTGTGCGCTTGGCTGCGCTTTTTGCTTAACCGGCAAAAAAGGCTTTAAAAGAAATCTTGAGCCGATGGAAATTGTTGAACAGGTTTTGTTTTTTGCCAGATACTTAAAAATTTCTCAAGTCAGCCTTCCCTCCTTAGATGAGGAGGGGGCAGGGGGAGGTGCTGATAAAAATCCTAAACACCACCCCACCTTAATCCTCCCCTCGACTGAGGGGAGAAGGAATCAACGCATAGACAATGTTGTTTTTATGGGAATGGGGGAGCCTTTCTTAAATTTTGGCAATGTTATGCAAGCGATTAAAATTTTAAATGACAAAGATAGTTTAAACATCGGC